>CAZZNL010000006.1:0-18545 GCA_964655625.1 uncultured Pseudomonadales bacterium | reverse complement strand
TCGGCACGCAGTGTAAAAGCTGCGGCACTTATTATTTTCCGAAGCAAACCGTGTTTTGCAAAAATCCGGATTGCGATAGCGAAAGTTTTGATGAAGTGCCATTGTCGCGCACCGGAAAAATTTGGTCGTTCACCAATGCCTGCTATCAGCCGCCAGAGCCGTATGTATCGCCCGATCCTTTCGTGCCTTACACCATTGTGGCGGTGGAGTTGGAAAAAGAAAAAATGATCGTGCTCGGTCAAGCGGTGGAAGGCGTGGATGTTTCACAACTGAAAGCGGGCATGGCGGTGGAGTTGGTGTTGGAAAAATTATTTGAAGATGCGGATGCCACACGTTTGACGTGGAAATGGAAGCCGGTGGCCTGAGGAGAACGATGATGAGTAATGAAATTGCAATCCTCGGCGTTGGCATGCACCCGTGGGGTAAATGGGGAAAAAATTTTGTTGAGTACGGCGTGGTCGCCGGTCGCGCAGCGATTAAAGATGCTGGCATCAGTTGGCGCGATGTGCAATTTGTTTCCGGCGCTGCCACGATGCGCTGCGGTTATCCGGGCTATGTGGCAGGGGCTACTTTTGCACAAGCACTGGGTTGGCAGGGTGCAGAAGTGAATACATCTTACGCGGCGTGCGCATCCGGCTCGCAAGCGTTGGCAGCAGCGCGCAGCAAAATTCTTTCTGGTCAATGCGATGTGGCGTTGGTGATTGGCTCTGATACCACACCGAAAGGTTTTCTCAAGCCTGCACCAGGTGAGCGCCCCGAAGATCCGGATTGGGTGCGTTTTCGTTTGGGGATTACTAATCCTTCTTATTTTGCTTTGTACGCACGTCGTCGCATGGAAATTTATGGCGATACGCTGGCAGATTTCGCCGCAGTAAAAGTCAAAAATGCCGAGCACGGTTTTACCAATCCGTATGCGCGCTACAAGAAAAAATTTACCGCTGAAGACGTGGCTGCCTCTGCGATGGTGGCTGATCCGCTGCGTTTGATGGATGTCTGTGCGACTTCCGACGGCGCGGCGGCATTGATTGTTTCTTCAGTTGAATACGCCAAGAAAATTGGTCGCGGCGATGCGGTAAAAGTGGCGGCCATTTCTACCGTCACACCGACGTTTGCATCAGCCATTATCGAAATGCCCGATTTGGCAACAGACTCCGCCGTGGCGATGGAGGCGCATTCTTTCCGTGCTGCATTGCCCAAAAAAGCCTATGCCGAAGCAGGCATTGGCCCTGAAGATGTTTCAGTGGCAGAGGTTTACGATTTATCGACAGCGCTGGAATTGGATTGGTACGAAGATTTGCAACTGTGCGCGCGCGGCGACGGCGCCAAACTGGTGCGCGATGGTGTCACTAAACTCGGTGGACGTTTGCCGGTGAATCCATCCGGTGGTTTGGCGTGTTTTGGTGAAGCGGTGCCTGCGCAAGCTCTGGCACAAGTGTGTGAGTTGACGTGGCAGTTGCGCGGGCAAGCTGGTGAGCGTCAAGTGCCGAATGCGAAAGTGGGCATCACCGCCAACCAGGGTTTATTTGGTCATGGTTCCAGCGTCATTCTCAAAAAATAATACGCACAGCTGATGGTTTTATTCTGCCATCAGCTGGCTGAGCAAATTGCTCAGATGGTCGTTTTGTGCCTGCAGTTTTAGGGGGTGCGCGCGCACAATCGCCGCGAGATCTGCCAGGGCTTTGTCGAACTGGTCATTGACGACTAAATAGTCTGCTTCGGCGTAGTGTGCTATTTCACTGCGCGCCTGCGCCATGCGTTTGGCGATTACGGTGTCATTGTCTTGGCCGCGACCATTCAAGCGTTGTTGCAGTGCTTCCAAGGAGGGCGGCAGAATAAAAATGCCGATGCTGTCTGGCAGCAAATGATGAATTTGCTGCGCGCCCTGCCAATCAATTTCCAAAATAACATCGCAGCCGTTGGCCAGTGTTTGTTTGACCCATTGCTGGGAAGTGCCGTACAAATTGCCAAACACTTCTGCATGCTCCAGAAATTCACCGCGCTCTACCATGCTGATAAAGGCCTGGCGATCAGTGAAGTGGTAGTTCACGCCATCCACTTCGCCAGGGCGCTGCAAGCGTGTAGTGTGAGAGATGGATACTTTCAGGTTGGCGTGTTGTTCAACCAGTGCTTTAACCAAACTGGTTTTTCCCGCGCCGGAGGGCGCCGAGATGGTGTAGAGAATGCCGTGTCGCTTCATAGACAATTCCAGAGACAGGTCGATGGGAAACGTTAGCGAAAGCTGTGTTCGTCACCAGGAAAAATACCCTGTTTGACTTCGTTGACATAGGCGCGCAGCGCAGCGGGGATGTCTTCGTGGTCGAGCAGAAAATTTTTGGTGAACTTGGGTGCGCGACTGGGTGTTAAGCCGAGCATGTCATACAGCACCAGGACTTGGGCATCGGTGTGTGGGCCGGCACCGATACCGATAACAGGAATTTGTAGCTGCTGGGTAATTTCTTTTGCCAGTGGTGTGGGGACGCACTCTAACACCAGCAAATCTGCACCGGCCTGCTCCAGTGCGTGCGCATCATTGATGATTTGTTGTGCGTCATCGGTGTCGCGTCCTTGCACGCGATAGCCGCCAAATTTGTTGACCGATTGTGGTGTCAATCCCAAATGCGCACAGGTAGGGATACCGTGTTGCGACATCCTGTAAAAAGTTTCCGTCAACCATTCGCCGCCTTCCAGTTTCACCATTTGCGCACCGGCTTGCATCAAGACGGTCGCATTCTGTAATGCGGTATCGGTGTTGTGATAACTCATGAAAGGCATATCGGACATGATTAGTGAGCGTTTGGCGCCGCGCTTTACTGCTGCGGTGTGGTATGCCAATTGTTCGATGGTGACGGGCAGCGTAGTGTCATGGCCTTGAACTACCATGCCGAGAGAATCGCCCACTAAAATAATTTCCACTTCGGCTTCGCTGATGAAGTGCGCAAAAGTGGCGTCATAAGCGGCGAGCACTGCAAATTTTTCGCCCGCTTGTTTCATGGCCTGCAAGGTATTGATGGTGATTGTGCGCATCGGCAGTGCTCGCAGCGGTTAGTAACACATTACAAGGTGGAGGGATTGTAGTAGTGCCTGCCATTGCGAATGGTCAGCAGGTAATCCACCAGCGAACGATAGTGATCCGGGTTGTTGGCCAGATCAATGTCCGTGGCGTTCACAATCAACAGCGGCGCTTCATTGTAGTAATGAAATAGCCGTGTGTAGGCCTCATTGAGATGTTCCAGATATTCTTGATCGAAGTGTTGCTCGGCAGCGATGCCGCGCTGGCGGATACGTTTCATCAATACATCGACAGGTGCTTGCAGGTAAATCACCAAGTCTGGCTTGGGTGTGTCGATGATGAGCTGCTCATACACTTTCTGGTAGAGATTGAACTCATCGTCGTCGAGTGTGACGCGCGCAAACAGCGGGTCTTTGTTTAGCAAAAAATCGGCCACATGCAGTGGTGAAAACATATCGCCTTGGCGCAGCGCTTTGAACTGTTGGATGCGCTGGAACAGGAAATGTAATTGCGTGGGTAGGGCATTGCGTTTGCGATCGAGATAAAAGCGTTCGAGAAAGGGGTTTTCTTCAGCCGCTTCCAGTAAAGTTTGGTAATTGAACGTGCTGGCGAGTCGCGTAGCCAATGTGGTTTTGCCGACACCGATATTGCCTTCGATGGTGACAAAGCGTGGCAGGGTGCGCCCTTCAAAATCAAAGTGCAAATTTTCAAAGGGATTGTCAGTGGCAGGATGGCCAGTGGTAGCAACATTCATGGTGTATCGTCGTCGATGGGTAGTGGCCACAAACCGTCTGAAGGCAGAGCGGCCAATAATGACGCAACACTGCACCCATTGGGAAGCACAAGCTGTGGTGCGAGATCAGCGAGAGGAGCTAACACAAATGTGCGCTCTTGCAGGCGCGGGTGCGGCACGGTCAACCTTTCATCGTGAATGCAGCGCTGATCGTACAGCAGGAGATCGAGATCCAAAGTGCGCGCACCCCAGCGCACACTGCGCTCTCGCTGTTGTTGTTGCTCGATGCTTTGCAGGGCATCCAACAACTGGTGTGGCGTGAGCTGTGTTTCTAAGCAAGCGACACCATTGATGTAGTCGGGTTGATCGGCTGGCCCACCGACAGGGCGGCTGCCGTACCAGGGCGATAGCGCTTTCAGATGCGATCTGGGCAGAGCGCGCAGCGCGGCAACTGCGCACAGCACTTGTTGCTGCGGGTTGGCGAGGTTGCTGCCGATGCCGATATACGCAGTGGCACTACTCATCAATGGACTTCAGGTGAGGGTTTGTGCGTGTGGCGTTTCCCGGAGCGGCGTGGACGGCGGCGCGACGAGGTTGGGTTGCCGCGCGCGGACTGCAATTGCTGTCGCATTTGCTCGCGCTGTTCCGGTGCGGCGTCTTGGTAATCTGTCCACCACTGCCCCAGACCCTGTAGTGGTTCTCCGGCTTGTTCGCGCAACAACAAAAAATCGTAAGCGGCGCGAAAACGCGGATGCTCCAGCAGTTTGTCGGCGCGACCGCCTTGGCGCTTGGCCAACTGCCATTGCAGTTCCCAGATTTCTTGCATGGGGAGCGTGAAACGCTTGGGAATGCCGATGCGTTTAACCTGTTCACTGATGACAGATTGTGCCGCTTTTTGCACGGCGGGGTGTGGTGGTAAGCCGTTGTGCTGCTGGCGCTGCTGCTCTTGTTGCAGTAGTGGCCAGAGCAGGGCGGCGCAAAGAAAAGCGGGCGTCACCCGTTGATCGTTGGCAATGCGCACATCCGTGTTGGTCAGCGCTTGGCGAATCAGCTTGTCGCTGTAGTTGCCGGGTTCAAGTAGGCGCGCTGGACCGGGAAAGAGGACGCGAAATAATTGGAAGCGCACCAGTAGCTCGAAGGTTTTCACCGCGCTGCCTGCCATCAGCAGCTTGATCATTTCATCAAACAGGCGGGCGTTGGAAATGTCGTGTAGTAACGGCGCCAATTGGGTGATGGGTGCGGCGGTGCGCTTATCGATCGAGAAGTTGAGTTTGGCCGCCAAACGCACAGCGCGCAGCATGCGCACGGGGTCTTCACGGTAGCGCGTTTCCGGGTCGCCAATCATGCGAATCTGGCGCTGTGCAATATCTTGCATGCCCTGGCAGAAGTCGCGCACTTGGCGATCAACACCGTAGTACAGTGCGTTGACAGTAAAGTCGCGCCGCAGCGCATCCTCTTCGATGTTGCCGTAGACGTTGTCTCGCAACAACAGGCCGCTATCGCCCACGGCAGCATCTTTCCTGCTGTCGGCGTTGCTGTGATGGCCGCGAAAGGTGGTGACCTCAATGACATCGCGGCCAAAGAGCACGTGCACGATGCGGAAGCGGCGACCGATAATGCGCGAATGGCGGAAGACCTGGCGCACTTGCTCCGGCGTAGCGCTGGTGGCGACATCGAAATCCTTGGGGCGCAGGCCGAGCAGCAGATCGCGAACGCCGCCACCGACGATATGGGCGTCATAGCCTGCGTCGTGTAGGCGTCGGATGACCTGTAGAGCATTCGCGCTAATTTTCTGTTCGGGGATGCGGTGTTGCTCTGCAGGGATCAGTGTGGCGCGGTGCTTCTTGCCAACACGGGCGGTTTTGTTGCGTCCTTTGGTTTCGGAGAGGCGGCTTTTGATCCAATCGAGCATTGCTTGGCGGGTACCGGAATAGGGGAAGATCTAGATGCGAGGCAGTGTAGCACAGCGCCCCACAGACCACGGTTGGGGGGCAAGAAACTGGTATTCAGCAAAATAATTATTCGTAGATAGATGGTACAAATAAAAAATTGTGCTAGGCTAGCAGCGTCCTCATGGGCAGGGAGGATTAATCAAGGTCCTGTCTTAAGTACTTACTATCTGATAATCCATGGAGTCTCAAATGAAAACTTCTCTGTTGAAAGCTTCTGTTGTTGCTGCCACTCTCGTTCTGGCTGCTGGTTGCGCTAGCAATGGCGATCTGGACAAAGTTCGTGAACAAGCTGTTGCTGCTCAGCAAACTGCTGACGAAGCTAAGTCTGCTGCTGCTGCTGCTCAGCAAACTGCTGACGAAGCCAAGCAATTGGCAACTGACGCTAACACCAAGATCGACCGCGTCTTCAAGAAATCTATGTACAAGTAAGATCTGTGCGTTGATTTAACGCTGGAGGCTCTGCTTCCAGAGTTAAGACGAAAAACCCGCTACGCGTTGTAAACGATAGCGGGTTTTTTAATGCGCCGCTTTTGTCGGGGCGCGCGCAGTGAAAACAATTGACTGAGCGATATACTTACTGCGCGGCGATGGAAATACGCGGGCCAACAGGGACCGGCATGCCAGTCGCTTCGATACGCGCTTGCTCAACAGCCAGCCAGTCCACAGGGTAATCCATGTAGTCCTTGAGCTGTTGACGCACCAATTGACTGAGTGCGGCATTGTTTTTCTGGCTGGGCGGTGTGCCCTCCAGCCAAGGGTGAACTTCCACATAGAGCACGCCATCGCGCCAGCCGGCTTTGAATGGCTGGTTGATGATGCGGACAGGAGTGCCCACCGGCACTCTTTCATAGAGTCGCTCGATATCTGGTGCGTACAGGCGCATACAGCCGTGGGTCACCTGCATGCCGATGCCGTATTCATTATTGGTGCCGTGGAGCAAATAACCGGGAATACTCAGGTACAGTGCGTAGCGGCCTAGCGGGTTGTCGGGTCCGGGAGGCACGACGCTGGGTAGTGGGTCGCCCTTTTGTGCGTGTTCACGGCGGATGGAGGCCGGTGGATACCAGGCCGGGTCGGCCATTTTTCGTGTGATACGGGCGTTAACGTGAGGCGTACTCCAGTCACTGCGCCCGATACTGATCGGGAAGGATTCAACCGTGTCAGTGGCCTTGGGGAAGTAGTAGAGCCGCATTTCAGCGGTATTGATCACAATTCCCTGGTAGGGCGCGTCGGGCAGAATGTGCACATGCGGCAATACCACATTGGAACCTGATTGTGGCAGCCAAGCGTCGACGCCAGGGTTGGCGTTGACGATTTCGTCATAACCGATGCTGTTGGCGCGGGCGATGTCGATTAACGTGTCCTCGCGGTTGGCAATGACATGCTCTTCCCGGCCGATCAGTGCTTCACCTGCGGGCGGCAGAGAAAAGCTGGTGGCGTAGGTGGTGGTGCTTGCTAGAGTCAGCCCGGTGGCGAGGGCAGCTGCCAGTGCGTGGCGGGTAGTCATGGTCGAATCTCCACAGGGGTGCCAACAGGGGTGATTTGCCACAGGCGATCCATTTCCTGGTTGGTAACAGCGACGCAGCCGCTGGTCCAGTCGACGGAGCGGTGTGTGCGTCCCACCCAGTCATAGCCATTCTCTAGCCCGTGTATCACGATATTGCTGCCGGGATCGCAGCCCAGTTTCTGGGCGTGAGCGACATCCTCGGCGTTGGGATAGTTCAACTGCAGAGAACGGTAGTAGTTGGAATTAGGATTGCGGCCAACAATTTTGTAACGGCCTTCCGGCGTTTTGAAATCACCGCGACAATTTTTGGCCCCGACGGGGTTTCTGCCCAGTGCTATCTGATAGCTGGCCATGACTTGTTGGCCAGCATAGGCGGTGAGGGTGCGCCGGGCTTTGTCGACCACGATGCGATCGGCGCGCGTGGGTTGAGCCACGGGAGTGACGATGTTCTTGCGCGAGAAGCCCTTGCGGTGAGTGGAAGACACCGATTCGCAACCGGTGAGGAAGGTGGCGAGTGCAATGCACAACGGGAGAATCAATAGACGAAACGTATAGCTGGGTATCATGGTCGGTGTGGCTTAACTGACTCTACTCATTGAAGAAATGGCGAAAATTTGACGCGGCATTGTCTCATAGGCTGTGATGGCATTGCCATAAGCGTTATCCTTGCCGCCCTTTCAGTCACCATGCCGGATACCCTATGTTTGCTCGCTTCATGCCAAAAGAAGTCAAGTTCTTTGACCTGTTCAGCGCACATGCCGAGGAGATCGTCCGTGGTGCTGATGCTTTGGTCGCTGTGATGGCGGCATTGAACCAATCGCCGGCGGCGGCGGCAGCGCATGCCGAAACACTGGATACCATTGAAGCGCGCGCCGACAAAATCGCCGATGAAACCATTGTGATGTTGCACTCCACCTTCATCACGCCCCTGGATCGCGATGAGATCCACCAGTTGATGACCTATATGGATGATGTGCTGGACACCATGCAGGATGCAGCTGGCACGGTAGCTACCTACGATATCCGTCGCGCCACACCGCACGCGATTCGTTTTGCCGAAATCATTCGTGCTTCTTGTCAAATCGTAGAGAAAGCAGTGGGTATGTTGCACAACATGGATAATGGCCCGGCCATTCTTGAAGCGTGTAAAGAAATTAATAAATTAGAGTCAGAAGCTGATGTGGTATTGCGCGATGCCATGTCGAAATTGTTTCGCGAAGAGCCGGATGTGCGCGAACTGATCAAGCTGAAAGCGATTTACGAGTTATTGGAAACTGTTACCGATTGCTGCAAGAACGTTGCAACGACGATTGAAGCCATTGTGCTGGAAAATTCCTGAGCTTCGCCAGATTTTTCTAATAACAGCTCCTTAACTACAGGTAACGGCGACGTATGGATCATGTAACGATTTCTTTCGGCGTATTGGCTTTCCTTGTTTTTCTGGCGCTGGCCTTTGATTTCATGAATGGATTTCATGATGCGGCCAACGCTATTGCAACCGTGGTGTCTACACGAGTGCTAAAGCCGCATCAGGCGGTTATGTTGGCAACATTTTTTAATTTTATAGCGATTTTAGTTTTTCATCTCAAAGTGGCCGCTTTAGTCGGCAAAGGTACGATTGAGCCCTCGGTGGTCGATCACTACGTAGTGTTTGGTGCGCTGGCGGGTGCAGTAACCTGGAATATTATTACCTGGTATTACGGCATTCCATCGTCTTCTTCTCATGCGCTGATTGGCGGCTTGATAGGCGCGGCTTTAATCAAAGCGGGGCCCAGTGCCTTGATTCCAGCGGGCATTTCCAAGACGGTTCTTTTTATTGTGGTGTCGCCCTTGGTTGGCATGTTGCTCGGCGGCTTGTTGATGTTGTTAATCAGTTGGTTGTTTCGCAAGCAAACACCGCGCCGCGTTGAAAACTGGTCGCGCCGTTTGCAGTTGGTTTCCGCATCTGCGTATGCGCTGGGTCACGGCGGCAATGATGCGCAGAAAACTATCGGCATTATCTGGATGTTATTAATTGCTGCTGGCGTGACAGGTCAGGATGAGCACGTACCTTATTGGGTGGTTTTTGCTTGCTATTCAGCGATTGGTTTGGGAACTGCATTTGGCGGTTGGCGTATTATTCGTCTGATGGGACAAAAAATTACCAAGCTCAGTCCAGTGGGCGGTTTTGCAGCACAGACTGCCGGTGCGGCGACACTGTTTACCGCAACTGCCATGGGCATACCGGTTTCCACAACACACACGATTACAGGTGCGATTGTTGGTGTGGGCGCCAACCGCAAGTTGTCGGCTGTGCGTTGGGGTGTTGCGGGCACGATTGTTTGGGCGTGGATTTTTACCATTCCCTGCAGCGCATTGATTTCCGCAATTTTCTGGTTTATCGGCAGATTGTTGTTTTGATAATAGTTATTTGCGCGCAATGAACACGGCGCGCTTGGGGGCAGGATAGCCCTCAATGGTTTTGCTAGTATCGTGCGGGTCTAGAAAATCTTGTAGCGATTGAAATTGCATCCAATTGGTACTGCGCTGCTCTTGTACGGTGGTGGTGCTGACATCCACCACACGAATATCTCTAAAACGCATTTTGGTGAGCCAATTGGTCAGAGCGGCCACGCTGGGCAAAAACCAGACGTTGCCCATGCGCCCGTACCGACCTTCAGGCACCAGGATGGTGTTGATATCGCCGTCGACGATCAGTGTTTCCAATACCAGTTCACCATCAGGTTTTAATAACTGTTTCAGTTCTTGTAAGTGATCCATGGGTGAGCGGCGGTGATAGAGCACACCCATCGAAAAAACGGTGTCGAACGCTGGCATTTCTGTGGGTAAATCTTCGCAGGCAGCGGGTACCACAAAAACATTTTTGCTTTGTAGAAAATGTTGCAGCGCCCAGTACTGCACCACGAACAGTGGTGATGGTTCAATGCCAATTACCAATTCAGCGCCAGCGCCGCGCATGCGCCAGGCGTGGTAGCCGCTGCCACAGCCGACATCCAACACCGTTTTTCCTTGCAGCGGTGAGAGATGCGGTGCAATGCGTTGCCATTTCCAGTCGGAGCGCCACTCTGTATCAATGTGAACACCGGCAATATTGAAAGGTCCTTTGCGCCAAGGATGAAGGCCGCGCAGTGCAGATTCAATTTGCTGTTGTGCGTCTGCACTGACGGGTGGTTCTGGCGCGACAGTGACGGTGTCGATATCGAGTTGTGACGCGTGTGTGGCTATGACTGGCAGCTGTTCCAAACAGCGTAGCCAGCGCGGTAAATCGCCCCAGCGCTCAGCGTTGAAATGGCGAGCAATCGTTGCAGGCAGGGTGTCCAGCCACGGTGCAAGCGCAGGGTGTCGTTGCAGCTGTGTGTACAGTGCCGTGTAATCTAGTGCAGCGATGCGCGATGTCATTTGATGGCTACCAGTGACATAAAGTTGAAACACTGAAACCAAACACCGATGCTGCTGAAGCCGGCAAGGCGCAAGCGCGCCTCGTGTGCTGCCAGTGTTTCTGGCACTAACACATTTTCCAGGGCGGAGCGTTTCTGGCTGATTTCCAGTGCCGAATAGCCATTATTTTTCTTGAAGTCGTGATGCAATTCCGTGGTGAGTTGTTGCATCACAGGATCGTCGAAGCAGATTTTTTCCGACAATACCAATGCGCCGCCGGGGTGCATGCCGTTACAAATATTGCGCATCACGTTGTTGCGTTCGGATAAGGGCACAAATTGCAGGGTGAAATTGAGCACCACCACGCTGGCGTTTTCTATCGCGATATCTTGCAGGTTTTCACACAGCAGTTGGTGCTGCACAGGAGTGGGTAGGGTGGCCAGTGCCTGTGTGCAACGCGCTAACATAGCAGTGGAATTGTCGACAGCGATAAACTCAATGGGGCGTTCTGGCAGTGCGCTGGCCATGGCCAGTGTGGATGCGCCCAATGAGCAACCCAGGTCATAGCAGCGTGTGTGATCTTGAGCAAAACGTGCGGCCAATAGTCCTGTCATGGTGATGATATTGCTATAGCCGGGCACAGAGCGTTGAATCATGTCTGGAAAAACGGCAGCGACATTTTCGTCGAAGCGAAAACCGGCAATATTGTGTAAGTGATCGGCGTAAATGGTGTCGCGCATAAAAAATACTGAGTTACAGATCGGCAGCAGCAGCGTTGATCAACAACTGCTCGATTGATTTGATGCCGGGGATGACGCTGCTGATGGCGGGGTGTTGCAGGCACCAATGGCAGGCCCAGCTGGCCGGGTGGATACCTGAGGGAACTTGCTGTAATACCGCCAGCGCCTGTTCTATTTGCTGCCGATTTACCTCGGGTTTGCGATCGGCGCGCACATCGTTATCTGGAAAATGGGCATCGGGCTGGTATTTTCCCGACAAAAAACCGCTGGCCAAAGGCACGCGTGCCAACACCCCCAAATCCTGGCGCTGACAGGCAGGCAGAATCGTGTTCGCTGCTGTGGGATTGATGGCGTTGTAGATGGTTTGAATCACTGAAACGCCAAGCGCCGTGGCGCGCTCCACTTGATATAACTGGTTGGGCTGGCCGATCGAGACGCCGAGGAAGCGCACTTTGCCTGCGGTCACCTGCTTGTCGAGCATCGTCCACAGCGCGTCGTTGTCGAGCTGTTCGCGTTTGCCGGAGTGGAATTGATAGAGATCGACATAATCGGTTTGCAGGGCGCGCAGTGAGGCTTCGAGCTGCTGTTGCACGGATTCCGGTTGCCAGTGCATCTCGGCGGGTAAATCGCTCTGGTGGTTATGGCCAAATTTGGTGGCAATGACCCAGCGCTCGCGCGTGCCTTTCAACGCGGCACCGATAAAAGCCTCAGAAACATGGTGACCGTAACACTCGGCGGTATCCACCAGGTTGATGCCCAGCTCCGTGGCGCGGCTAAAAATGTCGGACACCTCTTGCTGCTGGAACTGCTTGCCCCAGTGGTTGCTGAGTTGCCATGTGCCGATACCGACTGCAGACACTTGCAGGTCGGTCTTGCCTAAGCGGCGATATTGCATGCGGGTAGCGAAATTGAGTGGCCGAGCGCCCATTATTGAACCGGGCGCTGCTGATGTAAACTTTGAGCCAAATTGATCTGTAGATAGAGAGTCTCCGTTATGCCTTCTTTCGACGTTGTATCCGAATTGGACAAACATCAAGTCACCAATGCGATTGATCAGTCCAATCGCGTTATCACCAATCGGTTTGATTTCAAGGGTGTGGATGCGCGGTTTGAGTATGCCGATAAAGCGGTGACCATGGCGGCTGAAGCAGATATTCAAATTCAACAAATGCTGGATATCTTGCGTCAGACTTTGGTGAAGTGCGGCATAGACTTGGCGTGTATGCAGATCAAAGACATTGAGCACAGCGGAAAAACAGTGAAACAGATCGTTATTTTGCGCGAAGGTGTGGAGCAGGAGCTGGCGAAAAAAATCATCAAGTTGATCAAAGATAAAAAAATGAAAGTGCAGGCGGCAATTCAGGGTGAGCAAGTGCGGGTGACGGGAAAAAAACGCGACGATCTACAAGAGGTCATCGCTATGTTGCGCAGCGAAAAAGAATCCTTGGGTATGCCGCTGCAATTCAACAACTTTCGCGATTGAGTGCCGCTGGTGAGCGCTCGCAATATCCAGCGTGAGATAGCAGTTTGAATAAATTGCGATTTCTGGCGTACTCGATCCTGGTGGCCTTTGTGGGCTACGGTGTGTGGATAGGTGTCAGTGATGGCCAGCGTATTTATGCCGCTGTTACTCAAGTCGGTTTTTCTGGGCTGATTTTTCTTTGTGGTCTGTCGTTGTGTAATTATTTGCTGCGCTATCTGCGCTGGCGATATTTTCTGCGAGTGCTGGGTGATGTACCCGATTTTGTGGATGGCTTGTATTGCTACTGTGCAGGCTTCGCTTTGGCGACGACACCGGGAAAGGCGGGCGAGGCTATTCGCTGTTGGTATTTTCGGGAACGGCACGGTGTGGAACACGCACATTCCTTGGCCGCGCTGTTGGCAGATCGCCTGACGGATTTGGTGGCAGCGGTTTTTTTGGCTGCGGCAGCGCTGTATTACTTTGAACACTTTCGTTGGATGAGCTGGGCTGTCCCCAGTGTTTGTCTGCTGGTGTTGTTGGCGGTGTTGTATCCCGCGCCGTGGTTGTATTGTAGTCAGCATCTGGCGCGTTACGTTCCTGCGCGATTAAAACCTTTTTTTATCGCAGCGCCATTATTTTTTGAGCGCGCCAATGCACTGTTTAAACCGCAGGTGCTGTGTGTTGGCGTGCTGCTGGGTTTTATTTCATGGAGCGCGGAGGCATGGGGGTTTGCGTGGTTGGCTCATCAGCTGGGTAACACGGGCCATGTTGCAATTCTCATGGGTGTTTTTAGTCTGGCGATGATCGCCGGTGTGGTTGTGCCAGGAGGGTTGGGTGGAACAGAGGCAGCAATGGCAATGTTGTTAATGGCATTGGGTATGGGCGGTTCGGAGGCGCTGGTCGTGACCATCTTGTGTCGTCTGGCCACGCTGTGGTTATCGATAGCGCTTGGGGTGTGCGCCATGTTGTGGTTGGCGCAGCGCCCTTTCGCGGTATCGCAACAGAATGCGGGTAAACACACATGAGTACGTTGCCGCTCTGTGTCGACATGGATGGCACTCTGCTCAAAGTGGATACCTTGACGGAATTGCTGGTGCGCGTTTTGAAACAGCAGCCATGGTTGTTGCTGTGGTTGCCGGTGTGGTTGTTGCAGGGCAAGGCGGTATTCAAGCGTGAATTGGCACGGCGCTGTGAGTTGGATCCCTTGTTGTTGCCGCCCAACACGGAATTTTTAAATTTTTTGCGCAGCGAGCACCAACGGGGGCGGCGTTTGTATCTGGTGACTGGCGCGTACATCACGGCGGCAGAGCGCATCGCCAAACACTACGGTTTTTTTACGGATGTGTTGGCAACGACAGACGCAAACTTGGTGGGCGAAAACAAAGCGGCGCGCCTGGTGGAATTGTTTGGTGAACGACAATTTGATTACGCAGGCAATAGCAGAGCCGATTGCGCCTGTTGGCGCAGCGCAAGCCAATGTTATTTGGTGAATGCCAACACTGGCTTTTCACTGGCAGTGCGCAAGCAAGTTGAGATTACGAGGGAGTTTGATCGGCACACGGGTGTGTCTATTCGTTTGTTGTTGCAGGCGCTGCGTTTACATCAATGGGCGAAAAATATTTTGGTGCTGGTGCCGTTGTTGGCATCTCACCGTTTGTTTGACTGGATTGCATTGTCTGAAACGTTAATCGCTTTTGTTGCCTTTGGCTGTTGTGCATCGCTGGCGTATATCCTCAATGATCTTAGCGATCTCGATGCCGACAGACAGCATCGCAGTAAATGCCATCGACCTTTTGCCAGCGGCGCGCTGCCCATTGTGACTGGTCTTGGTTTGGCGTTGGCGCTGTTATTGGTGATGTTGCAGTTAACCTATTTTTTACCCACGGGTTTCACGGTTTATTTACTGTTGTATTTTGTGGTGACGAATCTTTATACCTTGCGCTTAAAGCAAGTGCCGATTTTGGATATCGCCATCTTGGCAGGGCTGTACACGTTGCGCGTTGTGGCAGGTGGCTTCACGGCGCACTCGGAAACCTCGTTCTGGTTGCTGGCGTTTTCCTGTTTTATTTTTTTCAGCTTGGCGATTGTCAAACGTTTGTCAGAACTGCAGGCCATCAGCACAACCCGGGAACAGCCCGTGCAGTGTCGCGGTTACTGGACCAGCGATATGCCAGTATTGATGGGCTTGGGTACGGCGAGTGCGATGATGGCAGTGCTGGTATTGGCGCTGTACATCAATAGTCCCGATGTGGTGGAGCTGTATTCCAGCCCGCGATATTTGTGGCTGTTGTGCCCAATTATTGCGTTGTGGCTAGGGCGTGTGTGGCTGATTACCGGTCGCGGAGAGATGCACGACGATCCTGTGGTATTTGCTTTGCGCGATCGCAGCAGTTGGTGGCTATTTGCTGTGGCTGCATTGTGCATGGTGATCGGAGCGACGGTGTGATGGAAAATATCCGACACTCATGGGGGCGCTATTTTCGCTATCAGCAGCAAGAGCAAAGTTTGTATTGGCGTTGCGACAGCTTGCCGACGGTTGAGACATCGCTGCTGCCTTTTGGTTTGGGGCGCAGTTACGGCGACAGTTGTTTGAATGAGCATGGTGTTTTGCTGCATGCCAGCGCTTTGAATCGTTTTATTGCATTCAATCGTGAGACAGGTTTGTTGCGCTGCGAAGCCGGCGTGAGCTTGGCAGATATTCTGGCGTTGAGTGTGTCGCAGGGTTGGTTTTTGCCGGTCACGCCGGGCACCAAGTTCGTCACGGTTGGCGGCGCTATTGCCAATGATGTGCACGGTAAAAATCATATTGCAGCTGGCACATGGGGGCGCCACATCACGGCTTTTGAGTTGTTGCGTTCCAATGGTGAGCGCTTGCTGTGCACGCCCACGCAGAATGCGCATTTATTTCGCGCCACAATTGGCGGTTTGGGCTTGACTGGTTTTATCACATGGGCGGAAGTGCAGTTGTCACCGGTGTGCAATGCGTTTGTGAATGATGAATCGTATCAATGCCAGAATCTGGATCACTGTTTGCAGTGGTTTGAGCAGTCGCGAGCATCGCATCAATACCGCGTTGCCTGGTTGGATTGTTTGACGACAGGCTCTGCTCTGGGAAGAAGTATTTTTTCCCGAGCTAATCACTGCCAAGATCCGGCTTTACCAAAACAGCATCATCCGCGTCGCAAATTGAGCGTGCCTATTACATTTCCCCCGCGTGTACTCAACCGTTATACGGTGCAAGGTTTTAATGCGCTGTATTTTCGCAAGCTGAACGGGGTGAGAAAAAATTCTCGCTTGGATTACGACAGTTTTTTTTACCCGTTGGATAGTATCCATCACTGGAATCGTATCTACGGGCCAAAAGGTTTCTTGCAGTATCAGTGCGTGTTGACAAAAGATACGCGCGATGCCTTGCATGTGTTGCTCAGGCGCATCGCAGCGTCAGGACAGGCGTCTTTTCTCAGTGTACTGAAAGAGTTTGGTGATTTGCCGTCGCCGGGCATGCTGTCTTTCCCGCGTCGAGGCTATACCCTGGCCTTGGACTTTGCCAATCGCGGCCAGGAAACCTTGAAGCTGTTGAACGATCTGGATGCTATTGTGCGCGAAGCAGAGGGCGCGGTGTATCCCGCTAAAGATGCCAGAATGTCTGCTGCGATGTTTCGTGAAAGTTTTCCAGCGCTGAATAATTTTGCAGCGCACATAGACCCACTATTTTCTTCCAGTTTTTGGTGCCGTGTGTGCCCTTGATAACAGGACGGTTGCGATGAATATATTTATTGCCGGTGCAACTTCCGCCATTGCTGTGGCTTGGGCGCGTTTGCGGGCGGAGCAGGGTGCAAGTTTCTTTCTGGTGGCGCGCAGCGCAGAAAAATTACAGGCGGTTAGGGATGATTTGTTGGTGCGCGGTGCGCAGCAGGTGCATTGTACAGTTTTGGATATGTCGCAGTCGCAGGATTACGGTGCGTTAACAGAGCAGGTGTATCGTTGTTTTTCGCATATTGATGTGGCGTTGTTTGCGCAAGGCAGTATGCCGACGCAACGTCAGTTAGAGCTGGATGTTAGCGCACTGCATGCCTTGTTTGAGGTCAATGTAATCAGTTGTTTGCAGTCTGCCACCTTGCTGACGCAACGCATGGCACAGGTTGGCAAAGGCAGCATTGTGCTGATTTCTTCGCCTTCTGGTGATCGTGGTCGGCAGAGCAATTATTTTTATGGTGCGAGCAAGGCTGCGGTGAGTGTATTTGCCAGCGGCTTGCGCAACCAGATGACTAAAAAAGGCGTGCAGGTGTTGACAGTCAAACCGGGTTTTGTGGATACGCCCATGACTGCGGCAATGGATAAAAGTGGCCCGCTGTGGGCGCAACCAGAGCAAATTGCTCGCTGTATTGAGAGCGGTATCCTAAAGAAGCGCAATGAAATTTATGCGCCCTGGTTCTGGCAGTGCATCATGTTCATCATCAAGCACATACCAGAACCGATCTTCAAGAAGCTCTCACTTTGAACCAGAAAGCATTTTGAAGCAGAAAGCACATTGAACCAGAAAGCACATTGAACCAGAAAGTCGCTATTGCATTTCTGCGGCTATAGCCGCTTTCACGCTAGCGCGCTCCGCAACGCGTTTTAAGAAAGCGGTTAAATGCGTGTGGCCTGTGATATCAATTTTCATCATGGCTGTCCAGCCGCATACCACAAACAAATAGGCATCCGGCAAGCCAAACTGTTCTTCCAGATATTCGTGTGCTGCCAAGTGTTCATCCATGCTTTTGAAACGAGCCTGTAGTTTTTCAATAAACATGGCGCGTGCAGGTTCGGGCAGTGCTGGGTTGAACAAGGGGCCGAAAGTTTTGTGAATTTCAGTGCTGATGAAAACCACCCACTCTAGCGTGCGATAGCGTTTCATATCGCCAGTTTTTGCCAGCATGCCCGTTTTGTCACCCAGGTATTCCAGTACCGCAATATTTTCGGTGAGCAGGCTGCCGTCATCGAGTTGTAGGGCGGGCACATAGCCCTTGGGATTGATGGCATAAAAGTCTTCGCCAGTGGCGACAACTTTATGGCTGCGCAAATCAACCTTCACCAAATCTATCGGCGTTTGTGTTTCGTGGAGAATGATATTGGCGACGCGTGAGCAGGCGCCGGGGGAGAAATACAGTTTCATGGCACTTCCTCCAATGAGATGCAGGAAGTTTATCTTGCGCCTTCAATGAGGAATGGTAAAGCTCACTGTGGCGTTGGTCTTGGATTTGTCGCCTGCGGTCAGCGTGATGCTGGCTGTAAAAGCATTGTTATCTTTATGGGTAATCTCGCCGTTGATGGTGAGCTCGTCACCTGGGCAAATAGAGTCTTTCATACGGAAAGACATCTTGCGGATCAGTGCATGGGCGCCAGCCCAGTCGGTAATGTACTTGCTGATCCAGCCCGCTTGCGAAGGAGAGTTGAGAATCACGCCGCGCAGACCGGCTTTCTGCGCGGCTTCATGGTCGTGATGAATCGGTTGCCAGTCGCGAGTGGCGGCAGCGGCGCTAATAATTTTTTGCGCGGTGATCGTGACGTGTAGTGCGGGAATTTTATCGCCGATGTGTATGTCGGCAGCGCTTAAGTTAGACATCACGCATTCCTGTTGTAGCCAAAAAAGTTGAGCGTTTCGATACCGGCAACTTCATCGCGCTGATTTTTGTAAGTGACGTCGATAATCCAGTTGCGCCCTGTGCCCAATTTATTGGTTTTCAGATCGCTGACTTCGCGCAGTGATTGTTCGGCGCG
>CAZZNL010000005.1:16260-21613 GCA_964655625.1 uncultured Pseudomonadales bacterium | reverse complement strand
GACTTATAGAGCATGGTAATGGCGGTAATAGGGTTGTGTATCAGGTAATCCATGTACAGCGGTTTGGCTTTCATGGATAGCGCGCGCATGAAATAGGTCTCACCAGAAAGAGGTTCTTGGCTGACCAGTTTTTGCGCAAGAGCACGATCTTGTTGGTCTGTTTTTGGCAGATACTTTTCCAAGCAGGCAGTTTCCATTGTCAGCACACAGGGCAGGCCGTGAACTGCAAACGGGTCTTCAGGGTTTCTCTGAATGCTGAATTGGTGAAAATCGTCAAAATTTCCGGTGTTCAAGATGGTACTAAAAACATTTTGACCCACATCCGCCGCTGTTTCTAAATGAAATTGACCATAAACCATCATATTTTTCATGGACCACAGTAACTGCACAGTTATTGCAAGACTGCCAGCGAGAAAGCGCCATTTGTTTCCCGGTAAAAAAAATACGGTGAGTAACGGCAGAATGAAAATCCAGGACATGGTGGATCGCGACATGGCTAGCAGTGCCCCTGCTAAGCCAAAGAGCCAAATAAAACCCTGTTTGTCCTTGGTTTTACAGTGCAGACATAGCCATAGTGATAACGTTACAAAAAAGCTGGGAAGAAATTCATAAAAAGCGATAGGAAATGCCTGAACTTCTGTGCCGAGACAGGCGGGATAAATGCACCAAGCCACAGCAACAACGGCGGATAGCATTAAATTGATACCGTAACGCACAAGGATGGAGAAGATTAAGTAAGCAATAATTAAATTTCCAAGGGACGACAGCATTGAATCGATGGGAAACGAAAAGGGCCATCCGGCCAGCTTCATACACAGCCCCAACAATAGTTGTGGAAGAGGCGGTTCTCCTCGCAAATACAACATGGCTGTTAGGAGATCATTTTTTATAATGTTGGTGGGCAGATACCACATATAGAACGTGCTGTAATCAGCATTGTCTACGGAAAAATACGGCCAATTTTCATAGTAGACGTAAATACGCGCGCAGATCCAGGCAAGAAAGATGCCGAAAAAAGCGATCAAGCGGGATTTGTTTTTGTTTACGGCGAGAACAGTGTTTTCCATCGCAAAGAGCCTTATTGGCTGGTGAGTTTATCGCCTTTTTCAAATTTCCACGTGCGGATAATTTCCAGTTGGTCAACGTCTTTGCGCAGCTCAGGGGGGAAGGGCGCAAACGGTGCAGCCAGACGGACGATGCGAATAGCGGCATCATCAAGAATGCGCTGTCCAGAAGATTGCAGAATTTCAATATTGTGGATAGAACCATCGGGCAACAGCGAGACAACCAAGCGCAACTGACCGTAGATTTTTTGACGGCGGGCTTCGGGCGGGTAATTCAGGTTGCCAATCAGCTCAATTTTTTCCTGCCACAGATTGAGATATTCCGCATCGACGCTGGCGCGTGTGGCCACCGATGTCAGTGTTTTGATGCGCGGGCGTTTGGCATAGGCCTGCCGCTGTTGTGCCAGCTTGGCTTGTAAGCTGGCGATTTCATCATTGGTGATATTGTCTTCTTCGTCTTCGCCGGGAATTTCCGCTTGTGAAGCATCATCCTTTTTTTGTTTTTCCTGTTGCACTTTATGATCGGTGGCGCGGCGTGTAGTGACGATCTGTTGATTGCGAACCGTTTCTTTAATGGCTTTTTGTTTGGGTTTGTCCGGGTTGACTTCGCGGATGGTGGTGTCGGCGAAATCGGCGCGTCTATCGGTGGTGAGTTCAGCCTTGGTTTCCAGCGAGCCACTGGCCTCTTGATGATGCTGCGCGAGATAGTCGGCCTTGTCCGGTGCTTGCTTTTCCGCGTGCTGTGCCAAGGTGATTGCCAGTGTGGGTGGTGGACGATGGCGCCCGTAAGCGGAGAAGCTGATGCCCAGCACAATCACGGCATGGACTATCGCGGCGACGAACAGAGTAAATACCAGTTTGTCGCGGGTGCTGACTGCCGTGCTGCTGCTGGTGTTGGTGTCGAGGCTGCCGAGTTTGGCGGCGTTGCGGGTGCGCCGGGGTTTTTTCATCGCGCTGCGCTCGCCGCCAGTTTGTGTTGCAGGCTGGCGATAAAGCGCGCTGCGATGGGTTCGCCGGTCGCCTTTTCAATTTCCCGCAGACAGGTGGGACTGGTGACGTTAATTTCCGTCAGATAATCGCCGATCACATCCAGCCCCACAAAGTAAAGCTGACGGCGTTTGAGCTCAGGGGCGACTTGGGCGGCGATCCAGCGATCTCGGGCTGTTAGCGGCCGCACCTCTCCGCGCCCACCCGCAGCGAGGTTGCCGCGATTTTCTCCCTGCATGGGCAGACGTGCCAAACAGTGCGAAACCGGTTCACCGTCGATCAACAGAATGCGTTTGTCGCCGTCGCTAATGTCCGGCAGGAAGCGCTGTGCCATGATGGGGTGGCGACCGTGGGCGGTCAGCGTCTCGATGATTACCCCCAAATTGTGGTCGCCCGGTTTGACGCGAAACACCGAGCGCCCGCCCATGCCGTCCAGCGGCTTGAGGATGATGTCGCCGTGCTGTTGTTGAAACTGGCGCAGCAGCTCGGCATGGCTGCTGACCAGTAGCGCCGGAGAGCACTGGGGGAACTGTGCGGCGAACAGCTTTTCGTTGCAGTCGCGCAAACTGGCTGGGTGGTTGGCTACCAAAACACCAAGTCCGGCGGCGCGTTCGAGCAGGTAGGTGGCGTAGATGTAATCCATATCAAAGGGCGGATCCTTGCGCATCAGGATTACATCCAGCTCGGCCAAGGGTGCCAAACGCGGGGCCTGCAGGGAGTACCAGTTTGTGGGGTCGCGCTGCACAGTCAGTGGGTGTAAGCGACCCTGAGGCTGGTCGTCAGCGAGTGACAGATCCGACAGCTCCATATAGAACAGCGAGAAGCCGGCATCCTGTGCTGCCCACAGCATGGCCAGTGTCGTGTCTTTCTCGTAATGAATGGTATGGATGGGATCCATGACCACGGCCAGTGACGGGCGGGTGCCTGCTTGCATCTGTCGGTGTGACCTTGCTGTGTATTGAAAAACGGAATTACCGCACTTTAGCAAACCTGCAAGGCGGACTGAACTCTGCCAAGCAAGCTCGTCAACAAGTTATTAAGTCAATGGTGGGGAAATTTCAGCTTTTGTAGATTGCGCTGGAAAACTGTGTTACAAGTTAGCAAGGCTGCAAAGAGCCGGGCTGGAACACCTCTCAGGTACTCCACAATAAAGAATCTAAATAAGGTTGACGCGAAGCAGGCATGTGTCGCGATCAACAGTTCACGCAAGGGCTGAAGCATGGCTGACAAGTTTGAAGACCTGACCATCATGATTATTGACGACAGTAAGACGATTCGGCGCACTGCCGAGACGCTGCTGGAGAAAGCGGGCTGTAAGGTGGTGACGGCAACCGATGGATTTGACGCGCTGGCGAAGATTGCCGATACCCGCCCCGATTTGATTTTTGTCGACATCATGATGCCGCGTTTGGACGGCTATCAGACTTGCGCCTTGATCAAAAACAACAGCGAATTCAAAAGCACGCCGGTGATTATGCTGTCATCAAAAGACGGTTTGTTTGACAAGGCCAAAGGACGCATCGTGGGTTCGGACCAATACCTGACTAAGCCTTTCAGTAAAAATGAGTTGTTGGCTGCCATTGAGCAACACACCAATATCAGTGCGCCAGTGGCCGACTGATTGGGTGGGCTGGCAGAAAAAGTAGTAGCTGATCTAGTACACAGATTGAGCAGAAAAAATCGAGGAACGCATGGCCAGTGTATTGATAGTTGATGATTCACCGACAGAAACCTACAAAATGGAAACCGCGCTGAAGAAAAATGGCTTCGAGGTTTTCAAGGCTGATAATGGTGTGGATGGTGTTGCGGCGGCCAAAAAGCATCTTCCCGATTTAGTGTTGATGGACGTGGTCATGCCTGGGCTCAACGGTTTTCAGGCAACGCGCCAACTGACACAGTCCAAAGAAACGGCGCATAGTCCAGTCATTATCGTCACCACCAAAGACCAACAAACAGACAAGTTGTGGGGCAAGCGGCAAGGTGCCAAAGGTTATTTGGTCAAGCCGGTCGATGAGAAAAAATTAGTTGATTCTGTCAATCAGGTGATGGGTGGCGCGATATTGTTTTGATGCGCAATCGCAAATGATTGTGCGCCACAATACCTTTGGAGAGCGATAGGGAATGAGCGAAGCGGCAACAACGGCCTTTAACACGTTATTGGATGTGGCGGTCAATGCGCGTCGCATGGCAAAAGGCCTGCCGTCACAAATTGACATCAAGCCGCATTGGAGTGGCGTGGGTTTTACTTTATTCGGTCGCCGCTTTGTTGCGCCCTTGAGTGAAGTCACCGAGATGCTGGAAATGCCGCCTTATACCAGTTTGCCTGGCGTACAAAACTGGATTCGCGGGTTGGCCAATGTGCGCGGGCGTTTGTTGCCACTCACGGATACTGCCGCTTTTTTTGGTGGCAAGTTGGAAGCGCAGCGTCGCGCGCGACGTGTCTTGGTGGTCGAGACGGGCGATATTTACGGCGGGTTGATTGTCGACGGCATCTTGGGGATGCAGCACTTTCCCGTCGACAGTTATGTGCCGGAAATGGCTGGTATTGATTATGCCGACATGGTGCCTTTTTTGCAGGGCAGTTTTCGCGAAGACAGTGGTCGAGATTGGGTAGTATTTAGTCCGTGGTTGTTAATTCAAAATGAAAAGTTTTTCCAAGCTGCGCAAGCGAGCTAAGCAATCGAAGAAGGGCGTTTCGTTGGCGTAATGCGCGGTGATGGGAAGAAGGCAGTAACAAGAAAAAGGGCTGGTAAATTTTAATAAGAGCTAAGGTCAGACAGAGGGTTGGAGTCTAGTTATGAGCAAAAAAATGGGTGTAGTAGGCAGCTTGCGATCGAATCCCACATTGGCGGCACTGGCGGTATTGCTGTTGCTGTCTTTGGCGGTGTTGGTGGCGTCGGCCGTCAGAATTCAGCAGATCAATAGCAGCATCCAGAACTTCCAGAAAGACATGGATACCATGCGTTCAGCGAACTCGCGCTTGGTGGAGGCCATGCGTACTGCCATTGCGGGTGCCGAGCTCAGTTTTGAAGAGGTGAATGAAAACTTTCAGGACATGGAGCAGTTGTGGAGTGATCTGGATGGTGCGACGCATAAAGCTGTCATGAGCTCCATGCCGGAACAAGCAGCCTCTGCGCGCGATGCGTGGTCGCGACTGAAGCTGGATACAGAAAGTGTTTACAAGAATAAAGATACGCTGTTGCAGGTACATGATGTAGCAGAGCGTTTGAAGCAGACCATTCCGCAAATTCAAGAACAATATGAAGGTATTGTTGGGAAGATGGTTTTGGTTGGTGCTACAG
>CAZZNL010000005.1:15339-16250 GCA_964655625.1 uncultured Pseudomonadales bacterium | reverse complement strand
ATTTTTAATGTAATTTTTGTTTAAATTCAATTTTTTGTTTGGTATTTGGTTTTTGTTTGTTGCTACTCAAAAAATTTTGGGGTTTCCATGGTAAAATCCCTGCGCGCAGAGCGCTTGGCGCGCAGCGTCGACACCCTGGTTTCTGGCACCGATGATGCTGAAGCAGCAGCGGTACAATTTGGTGAAGATGCAGCCGCATTTAGCAAAGCACTAGATGCGGAAAAAGCAACCATGCCTGTTGTGGCGCAGTCGTTGAACGAAGTGACAGCGCTGTTCAAAGTGGTGGCAGATTCTGCCAGTTCGATTGCGCAAGCCAAGCAAGTTTATTTGGAGAGTAGCCAAGCCTCCAGTCGCGCCATGATGGGCGACACCTCCGCGCTGTTGCAAGAAATCTCTAACTTGAGCCAGGGTGCTGCCAACTTGCCGGAAGGCAAGCGCTGGAACAAAGTGTTCATCATGACATCGCTGGTGGTGTTGGTGGTGTTGGCGCTGATGGCGGTCATTTTGTTGCGCGCAGGTAGTGGGCGTCTGCATGTACAAGAGGCAGAAAATGAACGCAACCAAACCGCCATTTTGCGTCTGCTGGATGAATTGGCCGACTTGGCGGATGGTGACCTGACAACAACGGCAACGGTATCGGAAGATTTTACCGGTGCAATTGCAGACTCTATCAATTTCACTATCGACCAGCTGCGTGTACTGGTATCGCGAATCAACGATACAGCGGTGCGCGTATCATCAGCGGCGCAAGAAACGCAGGGTACGGCACTACATCTTGCAGAAGCTTCTGATCACCAAGCGCAAGAAATTGCCGGTGCGTCGGCGGCGGTGAATGAAATGGCGGTCACCATCGACCAGGTATCTGCCAACGCAGCGGAATCAGCAGCGGTAGCGGAGCGGTCGGTATCCAT
>CAZZNL010000005.1:0-15329 GCA_964655625.1 uncultured Pseudomonadales bacterium | reverse complement strand
GTGCAGAAGTGGTACAGAACACCATTCAAGGCATGGACAATATCCGCGATCAGATTCAAGAAACTTCAAAACGTATCAAGCGTCTCGGTGAATCGTCACAGGAAATCGGCGACATCGTATCGTTGATCAACGACATCGCCGACCAAACCAACATCCTCGCTTTGAACGCCGCTATTCAGGCGTCGATGGCTGGTGATGCAGGTCGAGGCTTCGCGGTGGTAGCGGATGAGGTACAGCGCCTGGCGGAACGCTCTTCAGCGGCGACCAAACAGATTGAAGCGCTGGTAAAAACGATCCAGACGGATACCAACGAAGCGGTAGCGTCGATGGAACAGACCACTGCCGAAGTAGTGCGCGGTGCACGCTTGGCGCAAGACGCGGGTGTGGCGCTGGAAGAAATCGAAAACGTATCAACAACACTCGCGGAATTGATTCAAAACATTTCGAACGCTGCGCGTCAACAGGCATCTTCTGCGGGCCACATCTCCAACACGATGAACGTTATTCAAGAAATTACCTCGCAGACTTCTGCAGGTACCAATGCCACCGCACGCGCTATCGGGCACTTGGCAGAGATGGCGGTTGATTTGCGTGATTCGGTGCAGGGCTTCAAACTGCCCGATGAAGTGGGTGGTGCATCGGGCTATGCGCATGCGATGAATATTGAGGATGAAAAACTGTCCTTTGCATAACTTTTAGCGGGCGCACGGTACTTAGTGCGCCCTGTGACTGCCTTGTGAACTTATGACGACAGTGCGCCCACCAGCAGCAGTTTCTCCGACACCGGCGGCGCGCGCAGGAGGCTCCAACACGGGCTGGTCTATGCAGGCAGCCGCGTCATTGAGCGAAGAAGAGTTTTCTCGCTGGCGCAAACTGCTGGAGGAGCGCACAGGTATTCATTTGGTGCCGGGGCAAAAAACGTTTCTCCAATCGCAATTGACGATACGCACCCGCGAGCTGGGCAATATCAGTTTCGATGATTATTTCCACAGCTTGAATGAAGGTCTGGACAGCGTGGTGGAGTGGTCGACGCTGATTGATCGCTTAGTGGTCAAGGAAACCAGCTTTTTTCGCCATCAGCCCTCGTTTGATTTTTTGCGCAACTACACCAATCGCCGCATTGCCAGCGGTCAATTGGGCGATTCCTTTGATGTGTGGAGTGTCGGGTGCGCAACGGGTGAAGAGCCGTACACGCTGGCGATGGTTCTCGATGAATGCTTTGCTGCGGCCGATTTGGGTATTTATTGGGGCGTGACCGGCATGGATATTTCAATGCCAGCACAGAACTTTGCGCGCCAGGGAATTTATTCCAAGCGCAAGCTCGACATGGTGCCGCCCCATCTGCGCGAGCGCCATTTCACGGATTACGATGCGTTGCGTAGCCAGATATCGCCAGCTATGCGTGAGCGTGTTTGCTTTACCAATGGCAATGTGATTGAGCTGAAGCGCATGCCTATGGTGAAAATGGACATTATTTCCTGTAACAACATGCTGATTTATTTTCGGCGCTGGCGGCGGCGAAAAATTCTGAACAATTTGGCAGAGCGACTGAAGAAAGGTGGCGTGCTGCTGATAGGGTTGGGTGAAATTGTGGATTGGGAGCATCCGTTACTAGAGCCGATTGCGGATGACAGTGTGCAGGCTTACGTCTGCGTCAAATAATGAAGAAGTGTCGGAAACAAAATAACAGCCGACAGCAACAGGAGTAGGGTATGGCCGACAAACGAAATTTTACCGCAATCGAATGGGTTGCCGGTGAGATCGGCGAGACGCTGAGCCAGGCGAGCAGCGCGCTGGAAGCGTATGTGGCCAATCCTGATGATGCCACGCGTATCCGTTTCTGCCTCAACCACCTGCATCAAGTGTTAAATATTTTGCAGATGGTAGAGCTGCACGGCGGCGCACTGCTGGCAGAAGAAATGGAAAAATTGGCGCAGGCGCTGATCGATAAAACCGTACAGAACACGGTAGATGCGCATGAAGTGTTGATGCGAGCCATTTTGCAGCTGCCGTTGTATCTCGAGCGCGTTAAAACCTTGCGTGCCGACGATCCCGCATCGTTGATGGGTTTGCTAAACGATCTGCGCACGGTGCGCAAAGAACAACTGTTTACGGAGTCGCAACTATTTGCGCCTGATATGCGTGCGGCTTATCAAGTGCAGGGCCCGCGTGTTCGCTTCAGCGAAGAAGCTTTTCACGAGGTGATGAAAAAGCTGCGCCACATGTTTGAGTCGGTCATGGTCGGCATCATGCGCGACAAGAATTATGATGTGCGCTTGCCGGCGCTGCGTAAAGTGTTCGAAAACTTTCGCAAAATTTGTCAGGGTACAGCGCGCGCACCTTTGTGGGACATTGGCCTGGCGCTGGTTGAAGGCATAGAGAATGACACTATCTCTGGCAGCGTGACACTCAATAACTTGTTGCGCGACATGGACAAGGAAATTCGCCATATGGCGACGACCGGCGTTACCAGTCTCGACGAGCATGCACCTGAAGAATTGCTAAAAAATCTGTTGTACTACATTGCGCGCAGCCAGACTGCGACGCCGGAAATTCTTGCGGTGCGCGAACGCTATCATCTGGATCGCGCGCTGCCGAGCATCAATGCCGATGGCAGTAGTGCCACTTTCAGCACGATGGATCCCGAGGCCATGCGCGCGGTGGTGGTGGCGCTGAATGAAGAGTTTCATCGCATTAAAGAAGTGTTCGATCATTATGTGAGCGGACAAGATGCCAGCAACGAAGCGCTGGCGGCAACTATTACGGTGTTCAAGCAGGCCGGCGATACTTTGGCGGTTCTCGGGCTGACAGACGTGCGCCGTAAAGTCGAAGCCATCATTCACAGCCTGCAGAATTGTTTAGCCGGCGGTCATCCAGTGGCTGTCGATACTTTGATGGATATTGCTGCGCATCTGGTAGAAGTTGAAGTCCATCTGAACAGCAAATTCAACAGCAGCGCGCAAGCGGCAGCCGACAATGTGCCGATGAGCATGGACAAGGCAGTCACTTCGGCGCATGACACTGTGCTGAATGAATGTCATAACGGTTTGGAACAAGTCAAAGATGCCATTGTTGATTACATAGGCTCGCAGTGGGACAGCGTGCACCTGAAGAGCTTGCCGGAGTTATTGCAAGCCGTGCGCGGTGGTTTGGAAATTATTGATCAGCGCCGCGCTGCCAGAGTGCTGGGCGCCTGCGCACGCTACATCAGTGAGCAACTGATTGATGGCAATGACAAACCCGATTTCAGATCCATGGATACTTTGGCGGATGCCATCGCCAGTGTTGAGTATTACTTGGAGTGTTTAGACGAAGACGTAGTAGAAGATCAGAACGAAACCTTGGCTGTTGCCGAAAGCAGTGTCGCCTCACTCGGTTACGCCGTTGCCGTGCATAGACGCGCGCCGCAGGCGTATCTGGATATCACACCGGATATTGAACCCATTGACACGGTGAGCGGCGATGACGTGGTCTTCCCAGTGCTGGAGGCTGTCGTTGACCACGCAGATGTAGATGCAATTGTTGAAGCGGAAATTATTGCGCCGATGGAAGTGGCTGATCTCACAGAAGTGATTGAGCTCACAGAAGTGATTGAACCCGTGGCCGTGATGGAGCCGGCGGAAGTTGTTGAGCAGGCAGAAGAAATTGAACGGGTAGAAAAAGTTGAACAGGTAGAAGACGTCGAACTGGCGGAAGAAGCTGAGTCGGTGGAAGAAATTGTACCTGTTGCAGAAGTGATGCCTGCACCTCCGATTGCACCAACACTCTCGACAGTCGATAGCGCCGCTCTACCAGAGCAGGTAGACGCACCACTGGTGGTAGATGATTACGACGAAGAAATTGCCGAGATTTTTATTGAAGAAGCTGGCGAAGTTTTAGAAGCCATTCGTGAGTTTTATCCCAAGTGGCGTGAAGATTTTACCGACAACGCTTCACTGACGGAATTCCGTCGTGCGTTTCACACGCTGAAAGGCAGTGGCCGTATGGCCAAAGCGTTGGAGTTGGGCGAGTTAGCTTGGGCTGTGGAAAACATGCTCAATCGCATTATCGATGGCACGATAGTGGCGAATGCCGATCTTTGCACGGTTATTGATGCGGTGGTGGAAAAAATTCCGTCCATGATTGATGCGTTCAGCCAGCGCAAAGTAGATCCACAACCCGCATTGTCACAGCGTTTGAGTCAAGCCGCATTTGCTGTGGCAGGTGGTCAGCCGCTGCCGTCACTGTCTGCGCCAGCATCGTCGACGATCGAGCCAGAGCTTGCAGTAGAACCGATGCTTGCAGAGGAGCCAACGCTTGCAGAGGAACCGATGCTTGTAGTGGAACCAGAACTTGCAGTAGAACCGGAAATTATTGCAGAGCAAGTTGTAGTTGCAGAGCCAGAGTTGCTGGTAGAGGCAGTCGCAGAACCAGAAGACATGGACGCAGAGTTCGATCCGGTGTTGTGGGAAATTTTTGCCAGCGAAGCAGAGACGCATCTGGAAGTGGCGGACGAATGGTTGGCGTACGCGCGCGAGCGCTCGCCGCTGGCCGTGGAAACCACCGATCCATTGCAGCGCGCCTTGCACACGCTCAAGGGCAGTGCGCACATGGCGGAAGTTACGCCGATCGCA
This sequence comes from uncultured Pseudomonadales bacterium, assembly GCA_964655625.1. Lineage (GTDB taxonomy): Bacteria > Pseudomonadota > Gammaproteobacteria > Pseudomonadales > UBA7239 > UBA7239. The sequence continues at coordinate 10,716 of CAZZNL010000005.1, read as the reverse complement.
GAATTGGCGACGCCATTTGAAAAATTGGTTAAAGAGTTGCGCGCTTACCAAATCAAAGTGGGCGATGATTTTATTGCGTTGTTGGCTGCGGTTGTCGATGAAATTCGCTATGGCATCCAACTGATCGAGAATCACAAAAAAGTGGTACTGCCACACTGCCAGTCACTGCTGGAGCGCACAGCAGCTTTGCGTACGGTATTGACGGGCGGCGATGGTGACGTGGAAGCGACAGCCAAACCGGAAGCGCCAGTAGCGGCGACGGTTGATCCGACGCGTTTCAATAATTTCTTGGTCAACGATATGGATGCGTTGATGGATGTTGCACCGCATCTGACGCAGTGGTTGGAGCAGCAGGATCGCACTGGTATCGATCGCATTCTGTTTGAATTGCAAGAAATGGCTGCGGGTGCGGATGAAGCGGGCTTGCCGGCGATTGCCTCGCTGGCGCGTGCCATTGCACCGGGTTACGAACACGCGATGCAGAATCGTCATGCTTTTGCAGCATGGGAGCCTCTGGCTGTTGAAGCGCACAACCATTTGGTTGACTTCATGGATCGCCTGGCGGCTAGTGAAGATCTGGTGGTCGACACCGAGATGGAAACTGCTATTGCACAATTCTGTGCGACGCCATTTGATGACGTTGTTGTAGAAGCGCCCGTATTGGAATTGGCTGCTGCACCGGCGACTGACAGTTCTGTTATTGATGCCAATTCTGCTGCTGAAGATGCAGCGATGTTGGCGGAACTCGATGGCGAATTGCTGGATATTTTCCTCGAAGAAGCCGACGAAATTCTTGAACAACTGGACGGCGAAATTCACGCATGGAGTGAAGATCCTCACACGAGCATGGCAGATGCTGTGCGCCGTTCGCTGCACACCTTCAAAGGTGGTGCGCGCATGTGCGGTTTGATGTTGCTGGGCACGTTGGCACATGATTTGGAAACGCAGCTGGAATTTTTCAGTGGCGATGCCGACGATAATTTGTTCGCCATGCTGAACACTTGCCAAGACCAATTATTCCGCGGCGTGGGTATGGTCAGAGCTTGGCGTGCGGGCGACGCATCGCAACTGAATTTTGCCACGCTGCTCGGCAGTGCAACAGCGACAGAAATAGAACCCGTGGCTGTTGAATTGCATGTGGAGGAAGTGTTGCCGGTTGTTGAAGAGCCGCTTGTGGTTGAAGAGCCGCTTGTGGTTGAAGAGCCGCTTGCAGTTGCAGCCCCGTTTGTTATGGAAGAGCCGGTGGTTATAGAAGAGCCGGTAGTTATAGAAGAAACACTGGTCATAGAAGAAGCGCCTGCGGCAGAAGCATTGCTTCCAGTTGAAGAATTGTTTTCAGTGGATGCTTCTCCTGCAGTTGAAGATCTGCTGGTGGTTGAAGAATTGCCTGCAGTTGAAGAAGCGCTAGCGGTTGAAGAATTGCCTTCAGTTGAAGCATTAGATGCTGTGGAAACCCTGCCCGTTATCGAGGCGCAAGTTTCAGAGATTGCGTCAACGGCAAACAGCGGTGTGCTCGCATACAGCGACGATATTGATCCAGAGTTGCTGGGTATTTTCCTTGAAGAAGCGGATGAACTGGTTGAAGAACTGGAACAGATCATCAGCGATTGGCAAGCTGCACCAGAGGACGGCAGTTTTGCCGATGCGTTGCGCCGCAATTTGCACACACTGAAAGGTGGTGCGCGCATGGCGGGACTCACGGGTCTCGGTTCCTTGGCGCACGATCTGGAAACGCAGCTGGAATTGTTCAGCGGTATGGCTGATCAAGCGCTGTTTGCGCAAATTTTGCAATGTCAGGACGCTATTTTGGCAGGTGTAGCACAAGGGCGCGCCTTGGCTGCGGGTGAGATGCCGCAGGCAATGGCTGAGACCCCTGTGTCGGCATCGGTTGCAGAAGAGATGATGGAGCCTGTTGCTGATGAACTTATTGTTGACGAGCCTGTTGCTGACGAACCTGTAACCATCACAGAAGACATTGCTGCCGAGGAAGAAATCACGGTTGCGCCGCCTGTGCTGCCAGTGGCAGCAGTAGAAACGGCAACGGTCGATTTACGCATCAGCGAAGAAGCCGATCCGGAGATGTTCTCTCTTTTCCTCGAAGAAGCGGGCGAGCTGTTAGAAGATTTGGAAACGCAGATCGCTGCTTGGCGCGATGCGCCCGATGATGGCAGTTATCGCGATGCCTTGAAGCGCAATTTGCATACGCTGAAAGGCGGTGCGCGCATGACGGGCATTATGGGACTGGGTGATTTGGCGCACGATCTGGAAACGCAGTTGGAGTTTTCCAGCGGTGCGGCCGATGAAGCCACGTTTGTCACCCTGCATGATTACTATGACAAGTTGATGGCCGGTGTGGCGCAAGTGCAGCGCATTGTTGCCGGTGAGCCAACAGTTGCTGCGCCGACAGCTGCTGCACCGACAGCTGTTGCGCCAGTGGTCGACATTCCGGTTATGCCAGTGCGCGCAACTGCGGAAGCAAGTGCTGCAGAGCACACGGCAACGATTATTCCTTTCCGTGGCGGCCAGTTGCCACGCGGTTTGGAAGACGCGATTGCCGGACGCAAATCCACTCATGCGGGTGTGGATGCAAAAGCGGCGCAAGCGCAGCAAGAGATGATCAAGGTTTCAGCTGATTTGTTGGAAAACCTGGTTAACCTTGCTGGCGAAACATCGATCAGCCGTGCGCGTGTTGAACAACAGATGATCGACATCGAGCGCACTGCGGAAGAGATGGAAGCAACGATTACGCGTTTGCAAGATCAGCTGCGCCGTCTGGAAGCAGAGACCGATGCACAAATCCAATCACGCATGACGGAAATTCAAGAGCGCAGCGACGATTTCGATCCCTTGGAAATGGATCGCTACTCCACTGTGCAACAGCTGACCAGCTCGCTGTCGGAATCGGCTTCGGACTTGTTGGATATTCGCAGCTCCTTGACCAATAAATTGCGCGACACAGAAACGCTGTTGATTCAGCAGGCGCGCATCAACACCGGTTTGCAAGAAGGCTTGATGCGTTCGCGCATGGTGCCGTTCTCGCGTCTGGAGCCGCGTTTGCGTCGCATCATCCGCCAAGTGGCGGGCGAACTGAAAAAAGATATCGCTTTCGATTTGGAAAACGTACAGGGCGAACTGGATCGCACCATGTTGGAGCGCATGGTGGCGCCGCTGGAACACATGTTGCGCAATGCCTGTGACCACGGCATTGAGTCGCCAGAAAAACGTTTGGCTGCGGGCAAACCCAAACAGGGACGCGTGGTATTGAGTTTGGGGCGCGACGGCGGTGATATTCTGATTTCTCTGCGCGACGACGGCGGTGGTATCAATGTCGATGCCGTGCGCAAAAAAGCCATAGAGCGCGGCCTGTTGACGCCGGATTCTTCCATCACCGATAGCGAAGCCCTGCAATTTATTTTGCAAGCCGGTTTCAGTACGGCAGAAAAAGTGACGCAAATTTCCGGTCGCGGCGTCGGCATGGACGTGGTGCACAGTGAAATCAAAGCGATGGGCGGCACAATGTCGATCAGTTCAGCGGTGGGCAAAGGCACCGAGTTTGTGGTGCGTTTGCCGTTTACCGTATCGGTGAACCGCGCGCTGATGGTGCGTGTCGGCGAAGATACTTTTGCTGTGCCACTGAATGCCATTGAAGGTATTGTGCGCGTCAGCCCTTACGAACTGGAAAGTTACTACGAAGATCCAGAGGCGCGTTTTGAATACGCAGGCCGCCATTATGCGGTGCGTTATCTCGGCAGGCTGTTGCGCACAAAAATGCACGCCAATCTGGAAAACATGATGGTGCCGGAGCCGGTGATTCTGGTGCGCAGTGCTGAACACACCGTAGCGCTGCACGTCGATCAGTTGATCGGCAGCCGTGAGATTGTCGTAAAAGCGCTGGGCACGCAGTTTGCCGCTGTGCCCGGTTTGTCGGGTGCGACGCTGCTCGGCGATGGTAGCGTGGTGGTGATTTTGGATTTGCTGGCCTTGGTGCGTGCCGATCTGGCGCACGAAGGCGCCAGCGTTTATGTAGACGCACAAGCGGCAGCACCGACACCGGAAGAAAATATTACGGTTATGGTTTGCGACGACTCGGTGACAGTGCGCAAAGTAACTTCGCGTTTGCTGGAGCGCGAAGGTTTCAACGTCATGCTGGCGAAAGACGGTGCCGATGCGTTGCTGCAAATGCAGGATCGCCTCCCCGATATTTTGCTGCTCGATATTGAAATGCCGCGTATGGATGGCTTTGAAGTGGCGAGTACGATGAAGAACAGCCATCGCATGCAGGATATTCCGATCATCATGATTACCTCGCGCACCGGCGACAAACACCGCGAGCGCGCCGTGGCCATGGGCGTCGAGCGTTACATGGGCAAGCCTTATGTGGAGGAGGAGTTGCTGGTCAATATCAATGATCTGGTGGGCGAGCGTTTGGTGAAACGTATGGCCCAGTTCGAGCGCCACGGTAGCTGAGGTTGCTGTGAGTGCCCTGCGCATCGGGGTGATTGTGGACGAGCCGGCACAGGTGCCTACGTTGCGTCAGGCCGTGCTGACGGCTGGGCAGGAAATGGCGGTGGCGTTGGAATTTGCGCGCACGGCGGGGCGGGTGGCGGATGCAGACGTTGATGCCTGGATTATCAATCTTGATGTCGAGGCCTTGGAGGCCACGCATCCAGAGCCGCTGGATGCCTTGCTCGACAGTATCGACGTGCCGATGATCCTGTGTGAAGGGCATATTCCCAATCACGTCAGCCCCGAGTTTGCCAATTGGCAGCGCCGTCTCGGTGACAAATTGCACGGCCTCGCCGGGCAGATCAATCGCACGCGCCGCGATGCACCGCGTCACCCTCGCTACGTCTGGGTGCTGGCCGGTTCTATCGGTGGGCCGGATGCGGTGAAGCAGTTTCTCGATGCCGTTCCGCCGAAGCTGGGTGTGGCGTTTGTGTATGCCAATCATATCGAGCGCGACTATCAAGGGTTGTTGACGCAGGTGATGGGACGCAACAGCCATTACGAAGCCTACGCACCGCGACATGGCGATTTGTTGCGTGAAAACGCGGTGGCGGTTGTCTCGCCCGAACATATCACCACGGTGTCGCGCGATGGCAGTTTCAATGTGCACAAAGCGGGATGGGTGGGCCAGTACAAACCCAATCTGGATCAGGTCGTGGCCTCGACAGCCATGCATTTTGGGCGTCAGGGCGGCGTGATAGTATTCAGCGGCATGTGCGATGATGCTGCTGCAGCCAGCCGTTTGATGCGACGCTGCGGCGGCCAGGTCTGGACGCAGGAGCGCAGCAGTTGCGTCAACTGGGCCATGCCGGAGGCGACCGAACAGGCCGTCGGCAAGCCGGATTTTTCCGGCGACCCAGCAGCGCTGGCGGCGCGACTGACGGCATGGGTGCAGGCGTCCAACAGCTATGCAAAACAAAAACACCATCAGTGAACACGAGTACCAGTATTCATGACGACAGCAGCAGCACCCTCTCAGGCAGCCACACAGGCCGCAGCACCCGATAGCGATGCGCGTGCCGTGCGCGATATTCCCAGCATGTTGTTGCCGGTGCAGGACAAGGAATTGTTATTGCCCGGTGTCTCCGTTGCGGAGATCGTCAATCACAGTTATCCCGATTGTCCCAGCGATGCGCCAGAATGGTTTCTCGGTTATATCAGTTGGCGACAGTTGTCCGTGCCTTTGGTGTCTTTCGAGGTGTTGAACGGGCAAACATTGTCGCCGGCGACTGGCATGCAGCGCATTGCTGTGCTCAATAACACGGGGGTGGATGAGCGCATACCGTTTATCGCCATCACGATTCAAGGTATTCCGCGCTTGATGCGCATATTGCCCAAAGATGTCACGGAAGTGAGTGATGTCGCATTAGCACCGGCAGAAATGGCGGCTATGAATTTGTACACTGGTGAAACAGTGTTGGTGCCGAATGTCAGCGTATTGGAGCGCGCACTCAGTCAATACTTGTCTGCACGCTGAGAGCTTTGTTGCGTAGACATGGTGCAAACAGCAAAACAGCAGGCGTGGTTGTTGCCCGATGAGTCAGCGACCTTGGCAGCAGGCGCGGCGTTGGCAGGTGTCTGCGCATACGGTGCAGTAGTGTGGTTGCGTGGCACACTCGGCGCGGGAAAAACTACCTTGTCGCGCGGTTGGTTGCAGGCATTGGGGCATGTCGGTGCGGTAAAAAGTCCTACTTATACCTTGGTTGAGCCGTATGCTTTGGCAGGCGGCACGGTCTATCACTTTGATCTGTACCGCATCAATGATCCAGACGAACTCGAATTGATGGGCATACGCGATTATTTTTCTGCAGCGCAGTTGTGTTTGATCGAGTGGCCAGAGCAAGCGGGAGATTTGTTACCGCCACCGGATTTGTCGATCGAATTGCAAACGGATGTGGCAGCGGGGCGCATGTTACAGGTTGAAGCCTGTTCGGTTCGCGCCGCAGCGTGGTTGACGGCCTTGGCAGCTGCGCTGCCGTATGAGTCATTGCCATGAAGTTAAAACACGCAGCACGTATCGCCATCTGCACGCTGTTTGCGGTTGTGTTTTCTACGGCGGCGCTGGCGGCAGACATCAATCACGTTCGCGTGTGGCGCGCGCCGGATAACACGCGGCTGGTGTTTGATTTGTCGGGCGCATCTGAACATCGGCTGCTGACTTTGCCCGGCGAAAAAGGCAGTGTGCAGCAAATTATTGTGACGCTGCCCAATGCCAGCTTTAAGGCGGATGAGAAAAAAATAGCGCTGGCCAACACGCCGATAATATCGCTGCGCAGCAAAGTCGACGGCAAGGACGTGCAGTTGATCATTGATCTGTCCGCGCGCGTGAAGCCCAAGAGTTTTTTGTTGCCACCCAATAACCAATATGGCGACAGATTGGTGCTCGATCTGTTCGACGAAGACAGTCCGCGCGAAGTAAAAACGGCGGCGCCGGCTGCCGGTGGCATGCGCGACATTGTGATCGCTGTCGATCCGGGGCACGGCGGTGAAGATCCCGGTGCGCGCAGCCAACGCGGTGAATATGAAAAACATATTACCTTGGCCATAGCGCGCGAACTGGTGAAAAAAATTAGCAGCACACCCGGGTATACCGCCTTTTTGACACGCTCTGGTGATTACTTTGTCAGTCTGCGCGGTCGCACGCAAATTGCGCGCAACAAAGGCGCAGATTTATTTATCTCGATACACGCCGATGCATTCAAAGATCCCAGTGCGCGCGGCGCGGGAGTGTTTGCGCTATCGCCACGCGGCGCCACGTCGGAAACTGCGCGCTGGTTGGCGCAATCTGAAAACGAGTCGGATTTGGTCGGCGGCGTGAACCTGGGTGACAAAGATCCGATGTTGCAAGGTGTGTTGTTGGATTTGTCGATGACAGCGACGGTGGCCACCAGCCTTGATATGGGCGATCAAGTGCTGGCGCAAATGAAAAAAATTGCCAAGATGCATCGCGGTTTTGTTGAGCAGGCCGGCTTTGTGGTGTTGAAGAATCCGGATATTCCCTCGCTGCTGATTGAAACCGGTTTCATCACCAATGCGGAAGAAGCGCGCAACCTGACCAATCCCTCCTACCAGATCAAACTGGCGCAGAGTATTTTTACCGGTATCGATCGCCATTTTCGTGCCAAGCCGCCGATGGATACCGCCTTGGCTGCTGCGCGCGGCGGCAAAGTGAAATCGACCATGGATAAGGCTGTGCCAATATTGAAAGATAGCTCTGCTGCACCGAGCAAAAAAGAAGTGGTGGCCGAGCGTGATGCAATGGAAACGCTGTTGGCTGAGCGCGCAGCGCCTGCCAAGACGAAAACAGTGCAAGCAACCAAGCCGGTGGAAAAGACCAACAAGGCACCGCGCGTTATCAAGCATGTGGTGAAAAAAGGTGAAACGCTGAGCGGCATTGCGTCGAAATACCGTGTGAGTATGGCGAGCGTGCGTGAACAAAATCGTTTGCGCAGTAATGAGGTGCAAGTGGGACAGACCTTACAAATTTCTTCCACAGCTACCGCGCTGCGCTGAGTAGACGTTATGGCGCGCATCCAGCAATTGAACCAGCGGCTCGCCAACCAGATTGCGGCGGGTGAAGTGGTTGAAAGACCGGCTTCTATCATCAAGGAGTTGTTAGAAAACAGTATTGATGCCGGTGCCGCACGCATTGAAATAGATATAGAGCAGGGCGGCGTCAAAAATATCCGCGTGCGCGATGACGGCTGCGGCATCGATCAGGAAGATATGCCGTTGGCCCTGTTGCGCCATGCCACCAGCAAGATACACGAGCTGGATGATTTGGAGGCGGTGGCGACGTTGGGTTTTCGCGGCGAAGCCTTAGCGAGTATGGCTTCGGTATCGCGCCTGACATTAACGTCCAATACGCGCGACGATGCAGCGGGTTGGCAGGCGCAAGCGGAAGGGCAGGATATGGCGACTGCCGTGGTACCTGCAGCCCACCAGCGCGGCACGACCGTGGAAGTGCGCGATTTGTTTTTCAACACGCCGGCGCGGCGCAAATTTCTGCGCAGTGAAAAAACAGAATTTCAACGCATAGATGACATGCTGAAAAAATTGGCGTTGTCACGTTTTGATATCGCCTTTCACTGGCGTCACAACCAGCGCAGTGTGCAGCAATTGCGCGAGGCCATGACGCTGCCAGAGCAGGAGCGGCGTGTCGCCACGTTGTGCGGCTCGGCATTTATGCAACAGGCATTTCATCTCGATATTGCGCGCGAAGACCTGCGTTTGCAGGGTTGGGTTGCGCAGCCGGCATTTTCACGCAGCCAGGCGGATCTGCAATATTTTTACGTCAACGGCCGCGCCATTCGCGACAAATTGGTGACGCATGCCATCCGTTTGGCGTTTCAGGATGTGTTGCACCACAACCGTCATCCTGCCTATGTGTTGTATCTGAGTATTGATCCGGCGAGTGTAGATGTGAACGTGCATCCCACCAAACACGAAGTGCGTTTTCGCGATTCGCGTTTGGTGCATGATTTTGTGCATCGCAGTCTGGCGCGCGCTTTGGCTGAGTTGCGGCCTGAGCATGTAGTTGCTGGCAGTGTAGAAAATGCCAATGCCGTTGCATCCACAGAGTCTGCGCCGACTTTGCAGTATCAATCACCCATGCCTTTGTGGCAGCACGGCACACCCCCTGTCGATAGCGGCGTGCAGCAGGATAGGAAAACATACGCAGCACTGTATACACCGACGCCTGTAGCGGCTGCTTTATTGGATCGCGCAGCCAGTGTATCTGCGGCGCATGAAGAAATTCCTCCGCTAGGTTATGCACTGGCGCAATTGAAAGGTGTGTACATATTGGCGGAAAACGCGCAGGGTTTGGTGGTGGTAGATATGCACGCTGCACACGAACGCATCACCTATGAACGCTTGAAAGCAGCCTTTGATGCACAGACCATCATGCGGCAGCCCTTGTTAGTGCCGCAGCAAGTGGCAGTGAGTGAGCGTGAAGCCGATCGCGCTGAAGAACACCATGCTCTGTTTGCTGAGTTGGGCTTTCAAATTGACCGCGTTGGCCCAGAAGCGCTGTTGATACGCCAGGTGCCGGTGTTGCTGGCGCATGGAAACAGTGAGCAATTGTTGCGCGATGTGTTGTCAGATTTATTGCACCACGGCAGCACCGCACGCATTCGCGAATCCATGAACGAGGTGTTGGCGACTATGGCCTGTCACGGTTCAGTGCGCGCCAATCGGCGCATGACTATTCCGGAAATGAATGCATTGCTGCGCGATATGGAAGTGACTGAACGCAGTGGGCAGTGCAATCACGGCCGCCCGACTTGGGTGCAGCTGGGTTTGGCGGATATGGATAAATGGTTTATGCGCGGACAGTGATTACTGTCGCGCCCATTGCCAGGTGTTCAGTGTCTGCAATTTTTTCTGAATAGCTTCAGCTATTGCAGGATCTTCTTGTTTGGCTTGTGCCAACAGAGCCGTTTGTTGCTGCAAATGTTGCGCGAGCATGTCGCTGCGCAGCGGCACACCGATATCGTGTTGCTGCGTGATAAATACGCGCTGTTGAATCTCACGACCGAAAGCCGGCTTGATATGTGCCGGATCCCAGAACCAGTGCATGCCGTTTCTGGGTGTAGGCAGGCGCGGATCTTCCGGCAGCCATTCGCGTGTTAACGGATTCAACACCGCAAAATCCCATAGCGGTTTCGGTGCTTGCTGGTATTGTGCTGCCACTTGTTCATTGATGGTGGTGATCTGTTGTTTCCATTGCAAAAATGCCGGCCACAAGCCTATGCCGTCCATACCCAATAACATGCGCTCATGCAGTGGTGAAATAATGAAACGCACATTGAGATTTTCGCGATAAATGTAGTGCAGCAGTGCGCGGAAATCGTCATAGGTGGAGTGGCCATTGCCGTTGTCCGTGGTGTAACTGGCATTGGGGCCGTTGAGCCAAAAACCGTTCTTGCGAAAATAGTTTTTTTCAAACGCATCAAATACGCGATACAGCGCGGCATTGTCTTTGACCGCCAGTTGGTGCGCAGCGATAGACGTCATGCCATTGGCTTCATGGGAGGGCGCAATACCTTTGCGACTGTCTTTGATGGTGCTGCGGCTTTTCTCGGTGGCGTCGATAGAGAGCAACAAGTTGGCGTAGGTGCGCAGAACGTAATAAGCCGGCTTGGGGTTGCCCTGCGCATCTACGGCAAAATAATCTTCGGAGAAATCACCCACCGACTCCATAAAGGC
>CAZZNL010000004.1:0-23088 GCA_964655625.1 uncultured Pseudomonadales bacterium | reverse complement strand
TCGGCCCAGTGTGGGCGGTAGGCGCTCTGGCGCCAGCGGGGGCGGTGGGGCGCGGGCGTTCATTATAGCCGCGCCGAGGCAGGCTTGTCAGAAGGTGCTTCTACCTAGGTGACACTCAACACCTTCCAACTGTGTTCTTAGCCCAACACCTCAACCCGCACAAATAAACTCGACATAGTTGCCATCCGGGTCTTGCAGCTGGCAGCAGCGCACACCGGGGCGCAACTCGCGGATATCCACGGCAATCGCGCAGCCAAAGGCTTTGCAATCCGCCACCACCTGATCGAGATTGCTGATGTTGATGGTCAAATAGCGAATGCCATTGCGCGAAGCAAATGCGCCGCCCGCTACCTGCTCGACGGCGTTATCCGCCGCGACGATGCGCAAAATACTGTTGCCACACACCAAACGGTGGATGGTGCCGAGGCCGGGAAACGGAATGGAAGGCTCTTGGGCAAAACCCAGTACATCACGGTAAAACGCCAGCATTTTTTCGCCGTTGTTGGTGATGATGCCGACATCGAGCGCTTCTTTCGCGAGGGTCACAGCCATGGAATGTCTCCTACAAGTGAGTAAAGGGTACAAATGAGTAAGGGTTGTGGAAAGCTCGCAGTGTAACGGCGACAGGCTGTCGCGATAAACTGCACCCTCTTTCTTTGACAACACCGCAGCGCCATGACCGCACCCGGCTTTCACCCCGGCCCTTTGGCCTACTTTGAAGACATGACCCCCGATTTTGTCGCCCGCGCTGGCGGCTATCTGGTCACCGAGGAAGAAATTCTGGAGTTTGGTCGCCGCTTCGACCCGCAACCCTTTCACACCGACCCTGTGGCCGCCAAAGATTCCGTTTTCGGCAAGCTGGTCGCACCGGGCACCCTGATCATCTGCGCGCGCTCTTGGCTGGTGAATAACCTCGACCGCTGCCCCGCCTACTCGGCCGGTCTCGGCGTGGAGCACATGAACCTCGTGCGCGCCGTGGGCGCTGGCGACACGCTGCGCCTGGAAATTCGCGTTATAGAAGCCCGCCCTTCACAGTCGCGCCCCGACCACGGCATCGTCACCTGCAAAAATCTGATGTTTAACCAGCACGACGAGTTGGTGATGGAGCTGGCGCCGAAGATGTTGGTGCGCAAAAGACCCAGCTGATCTACACATCAACGCTTCGGTGCAGATATAAGCCCTAGCCCTTGCGTGGTATGATTCACGCCCATTTTTCAGCCCCCATCTGGGCTGATGCCCGCTATTCTTTTTTGCGAGATTGTCCATGGATCTAGCCTATACCGAGCAACAAAAGGCCTTTCGCGCCGAAATCCGTTCTTGGCTTGCAGCCAATGTCCCCAAAGAGCCGCTGCAATCCTTTGATACAGCTGAGGGCTTCAAACAACACCGCGAATGGGAAGCCAAACTCAACAGCGGCCGCTGGGGTATGGTGACCTGGCCGGAGGCACTGGGCGGTCGAGGCTGCGACCTGATCGAATGGCTGATTTTTGAGGAAGAATACTGGCGCGCTGGCGCGCCGCTGCGCGTCAACCAGAACGGCATTTTCCTACTCGGCCCCACCTTGATGGAGTACGGCACGCCGGAACAAAAGGCCGACATCTTGCCGAAAATGGCCAATGGCACGGAAGTGTGGGCGCAGGGCTGGTCTGAGCCGGGCGCAGGTTCCGACATGGCCGCCATCCGCTCCAAGGCCGAGCTGACTGAAGACGGCCAGCACTACATCATCAACGGTCAGAAAACCTGGTCCACCCGCGCCGTGTGGGCCGACCAATGCTTCGGTATGTTCCGCACCGACCCCAACTCCAGCCGCCACCACGGCCTCACCTTCATTCTGGTGCCGCTGAACCTGCCTGGCATCACCGTGCGCCCCATCCCACAATTGGACGGTCTGCCCGGCTTTGCGGAAATCTTTTTCGACAACGTGAAAGTGCCAGTCGAGCGACGATTGGGTAAAGAAGGCGAAGGCTGGCAAGTGGCGATGGCCACGGCCGGTTTTGAACGCGGCCTGATGTTGCGCTCACCGGCGCGTTTCCAAAATACCGCACGCCGCTTGGTGGAGCTGTACAAAGAAAATCGCGCCGATGCCGATCGCGATCCTTCTGTGCGCGATGCCGTGATCAAAGCCTATATGGATGCGGAAGCCTACACACTCACCACCTATCAAACCGCCTGCCGTTTGAACAAAGGCGGCAAGATCGGCCCGGAATCTTCCACGAACAAAATTTTCTGGTCGGAACTCGACCAGCGCATGCACGAAACCGCGATGAGCATTTTGTCGGCACGCGCTGAATTGCTGCCGCACGCGCCTGCCGCAAAAGGCGTCGGCACCTGGCTGGACGGTTTCTTGTTCGCACAATCCGGCCCTATTTACGCCGGCACCAACGAAATTCAACGCAACATCATCGCTGAGCGCATGCTCGGCATGCCTAAGTAAGAGGAGCGATGACGATGGACTTTACCTTTACCGAAGATCAGTTGTTGTTTCAGGATGAAGTGAAAAAATTTCTGGTGAACGAAGTCACGCCAGAAAAAATTCGCGCCTTGTGGGAAACGGAAACCGGCCGCAGCGAAGATTTATGGCAAGCCATGGCGGGCATGGGTTTGACCGGCTTGACCGTGCCAGAAGAGTTCGGCGGCATGGGCATGAATGCTGTTGATTTTGTGTTGCTCGCACAAGCCTGTGGTTTTGTTGCGCTGCCCGAACCCTTGGTAGAAACCGTGCTGGTGGCTGTGCCACTGATAAACAATTTAACCATGGATTCGGTGAAATTCGCGTGGCTGCCGCGCATCGCCTCCGGCGAAGCAAAAGTCGCTATCGGTTTGGCCAACAATTTATTGGTAGCCGATGCGCACATCGCCGATTTGTTTTTATTGCAACACGGTGACGATGAAATCCACGCCGTGACTAAAAGCCAAGTGCAACTGGCGCACAACGAAAGCATCGACCCTTCGCGCAAATTGTTCAGTGTGCAATGGACACCCACCACAGCCACCTGTATTGCCAAAGGCGACGAAGCGAAAAAATTGATCGCCGATGCATTCAATGCCGGCGCACTCGGCGCAGCCGCGCAAGCCTTGGGTTTGACGCAGCGCATGATCGAAATCTCGGTGAAATACACCACTGACCGCACACAATTCGGCAAACCCATCGGCTCTTTCCAAGCCGTCAAACACCGCTTGGCAAATGTCGCTGTGCCGTTGGAATATGCCAAAGCTGTAGTGCATCGCGCTGCGTATTCCATTGCCAACGATCATCCCGACGCGGCGCTGCACGTGTCGCACGCCAAACTCGCTGCCAGTGAAGCCTCACTACTCGGCGCGAAAAATGGCATCCAAGTGCACGGCGCAATGGGTTACACCTGGGAAGTGGATATGCACATCTTCATGAAAAAAGCCTGGGCGTTGAACAACACCTGGGGGGATGTCGCGTTCCATAAAAATCGCGTGGCAGATTTTGTGTTAGCGGATGGCGCAAAAATTGGCGCCGGCAATACGTTTTAATCGAGGAAAAACATCATGCCAGAAGCCTATATTGTTGATGCTGTACGCTCACCCACAGGTCGCCGCAAAGGCGGACTTGCTCATGTGCACGGTGCCGATCTCGGCGCGCATGTATTGAAAGCGATTGTTGAACGCAACGGCATTCCTGATAACGAATACGACGACGTAATTTTTGGCTGTGTCGACACCATCGGCCCTCTGGCCGGTGATATCGCGCGCACGGCGTGGCTCGCGGCAGGTTTGTCACAAGAAGTGCCGGGCACCACCATTGATCGTCAATGCGGTTCGTCACAACAGGCCGTGCATTTTGCGGCACAAGCCGTGATGAGTGGCACGATGGACGTAATCGTCGCTGGCGGCGTGCAAACCATGACACAAATTCCCATTTCTTCAGCGATGACTGCCGCAGAGCCAATGGGCTTCAAAGATCCTTTCAGCGGCTCCAAAGGCTGGGTGGCGCGTTACGGTGCCGAGCCGCCGACGCAATTCAAATCTGCACAAATGATTGCCGATAAATGGAATTTGTCACGCAAAGATTTGGAAGTGTTTTCGCTTGAATCGCATACGCGCGCCCTCAAGGCGATTACAGAAGGTCGCTTCAAGCGTGAAATTCTTCCACTGGAAGGCGTAGAAAATGATGAAACTCCGCGCCAATCGTCATTGGAAAAAATGGCGGAGCTTGATTTCTTGTTTGGTTGCGACAAAGTCACCGCCGCCGTGTCATCACAAACCTGCGATGCTTCTTCTGCCATGCTGATTGTGTCAGAGGCTGCATTGAAGCGTTACAACTTGAAGCCGCGGGCGCGCATTCATCACATGAGTGTGCGCGCAGAAGACCCGATCTGGATGCTGACGGCGCCGATCTCCGCCACGCAATACGCGCTGAAAAAAGCTGGCATGAAAATGTCTGATATTGATTTGGTGGAAATCAACGAAGCGTTTGCTTCTGTTGTGATGGCGTGGCTGAAAGAAACCGGTTACGACCACGCTAAAACCAATGTCAATGGCGGCGCGATTGCGCTGGGACATCCACTGGGTGCCACCGGCACGCGTTTGATGACCACACTGTTGCACGAACTGGAGCGCACCAACGGTCGCTACGGCTTGCAAACCATGTGCGAAGGCGGCGGCCAAGCGAACGTCACGATTATCGAAAGACTGTAAGAGGAAAATAAAGATGGGTATTTGTAAAGATCGCGTTGTGATTATCACCGGTGCTGGCGGCGGCTTGGGCGCAGCGCACGCGAAAGTGTTTGCTGCAGAAGGTGCGTGCGTCATCGTCAACGACATCAACAAAGATGCGGCACAAAAAGTGGTGGATGAAATCATCGCTAAAGGCGGTCGTGCAGTCGTCAACACGTCTGACATCACCAACTACGCCGACAGCGCCAATGCCGTGAAACAAGCCATCGACACCTACGGCGATTTGCACGTGGTGCTGAACAACGCCGGCATCAACCGCGATCGTATGTTTGCTTCCATGACAGAAGCAGAATGGGATGCCATCATGGCGGTGCATTTGAAAGGTCATTTCTGCATCAGCTCACACACAGTGCAATACTGGCGCGATCAATCCAAAGCGGGCAAAAAAGTGGATGCACGCATCATCAACACCACCTCCGGCGCGGGCTTGCAAGGTTCAGTGGGGCAATCCAACTACGCCGCCGCCAAAGCGGGTATTGCTGCACTGACGTTAAACCAGGCCGCAGAACTCGGCCGCTACGGCATCACCGCTAATGCGATTGCGCCAGCGGCACGCACCGGCATGACAACAGCGGTGGAATCCATGGCTGCCCGCATGGCTGCTCCCACTGACGGCAGCTTCGACTACTGGGCGCCGGAAAATGTGTCTTCACTCTTGGTGTGGCTCGCTTCCAGTGAAGCTGCGCATGTAACCGGTCGCGTGTTTGAAGCCGAAGGCGGCAAAATTTCTATCGCCGATGGTTGGCGCACCACAGCAGGTGTGGATAAAGGCGCGCGCTGGGAGCCAGCTGAAGTTGGCAATGCAATGAAAGAATTGTTGGCGAAAGAAGTCCCGGCACAAAAAGTTTACGGCACCTGATGAGGATTTTTTGAGTGGAATTTCGATTCACCGATGAGCAAAAAATGATCCGCGAAACAGCGGAAAGTTTTCTGCAGGATGTTTCCACCTCTGAAGCCGTGCGCAAAGCCATGGCGACAGAAGCCGGCTACGACCCTGAATTGTGGCAGCGCATCTGCACCGAACTGTGCTTTCAGGCGATCACCATTCCTGAACAACACGGCGGCATGGGCTTGGGTTATGTCGAGCTGGCAGCAGTGTTAGAGCAAATGGGGCGCGTGCTATTGTGCTCACCGTTTTTCTCCACCGTTTGCTTGGGTGTCAACGCGTTGTTAGTGGCTGGCAGCGAAGCACAACAAGCGGCATTTTTGCCGCAAATCGTTGAAGGCACACTCACGGCTACACTGGCTTACACCGGTGCGGCTGCTGCGCGCAGCGGTGGTGATTGGGGCGCGAATGCCGTCACCGCCACGTATCAAAAAAACGGCGACAGTTTCACGCTGAACGGTGAATTGCGTTACGTAATCGACGGCCACACAGCCGATTTGTTGATCGTCGCGGCGCGCGCGGAAAATTCACAAGGTGAGCAAGGCATCTCGTTGTTTGCAATTCCAGCGCATACAGCGGGCATTACCCGCCGCTGGACGCCAACCATGGATCAAACCCGCCACCAAGCTGACATTGTGTTGCAAAACGTCAGCGTGCAAGCCAGCGCGTTGATGGGTGCGGAAGGCAAGGCGTGGCCTGCACTCTCCAACATCATCAGCTTGGCAAAAATTGCCGTTGCCGCAGAACAAATGGGCGGTGCACAAGAAATTCTCGATAAGACTGTCGCTTTCATGCAAGAACGCGTGCAATTCGGCCGCAGCATCGCCAGCTTTCAGGCCGTTAAACACAAAGCGGCTGACATGATGTTGAAGTGCGAAGTGTCGCGCTCGGCGGTGTATTACGCCGCGTGTGTAGCGCAAGAAGTGTTGAACGCCGATGGTGATAAAACCATCGCCGCAGAATTGCACGAAGCCGCCGCCATGGCAAAAGGCTATTGTTCCGACACGTTTTTCTTCAACGCGGGCAACGCCATTCAGTTGCACGGTGGCGTGGGCTTTACTTGGGAATACGATGTGCATTTGTATTTCAAACGCGCCAAAAGCAGCGAGCTGTTTTTAGGCACGGCTGCACAACAGCGTGAACTGGTCGCGCAGATGCTACTTGATGATTGAGATCATGCGCATCCCATTCAAATTAAGCAGACTGTCGCCAGCAGGAGCAGGCGGCGACCGTACAGGGAAGTATTTACAGCGTGTCTGCGAATTTGAACGGGGTGCGCAGCAGAGGCTTAAAATATGAAACTGACTTTCAGCAAAGAAGACGAACAATTCCGCGCCGATATTGCCCATTGGCTCAAAACCAACCTCGTTGGCGAATTTGAAGCACTGAAGTTTCGCGGCGGCCCCGGCGATGAACATATGTTTCCTCACGAAAGAAAACAGTGGGAACAACAACTCGCTGCAGGCGGTTGGACTTGCGTGGGCTGGCCGAAAGAACACGGCGGGCGCGGCGCATCCATCGAACAGCAAGTGATTTTCTTTGAAGAATACGCGCGTGCCGGTGCACCTGGGCGCGTCGGTCATATCGGCGAAGGTTTGGCCGGCCCTACTATCATCGCTTTCGGTTCCGAGGAGCAAAAGAAAAAATACCTGCCTGGCATCGTCTCTGGTCGCGAACTGTGGTGCCAAGGTTATTCCGAACCCGGCGCAGGTTCTGATCTCGCCAACGTCAAAACCAAGGCGCGTTTTGATGAAGCACAAGGCAAATGGATCATCAACGGACAAAAAGTGTGGACCTCGCTGGCGCACGAATCCGACTGGTGTTTTGTCATTGCGCGCACCGATCCTGACTCTGTCGCACACAAAGGCTTGGGATTTTTTCTTGTGCCTATGCACCAGGCCAACGTCACCGTGCGCCCGATTGAACAGTTGACTGGCACCTCTGAATTTAACGAAGTATTTTTTGATGATGCTGTGGCTGAAGACATTGTTGGCGCACCGGGTGATGGCTGGAAAGTCGCCATGGGCTTGCTCGGTTTTGAGCGCGGTGTTTCCACGCTCGGTCAACAAATGTTGTTTCAAAATGAACTGGATGAAATCGTGCGCATCGCCAAAGCCAACGGCGCTGCCAAAGATCCTGTGCTGCGTCAGCGCATTGCTGAAGCGCACACCGGTTTGCGTTTGATGCGTTACAACGCCATGCGCATGTTGTCGGCTGGCGATGACGGTTCACTCGACAAATCTTCACTGGTTTACAAATTGCATTGGGCGAGCTGGCACCGCAACCTCGGTGTGCTGGCAATGGATGTGCTCGGCCCCGAAGCAGAAATGCTTGAAAGCGCGCCTTACAATCTCACGCGCCTGCAGTCCATGTATTTGTTCACGCGCTCCGACACCATTTACGGCGGCACCAACCAAATTCAACGCAACATCATCGCCGAACGCGGCTTGGGCATGCCCAAAGAAGCGAAAGGCCGATAACTCATCGAGGCTCAGTTATGGATTTTGTAAAAAACCCTGAATACGTTCCCGGTCACGGCTTGCTGAAAGGAAAATCGGTATTGATCACTGCTGCTGCTGGTGTCGGTATCGGTTTTGCAGCAGCGAAAAAAGCCGTGGAAGAAGGCTGTCGCGCCATTGTCATCAGCGATGTGCATGAAGCGCGTTTGCAAACATCGGTAGAAAAACTAAAAGAAGAAACCGGCTTGCAGCAAGTGTGGGGAAAGACCTGCAACGTAGCTGTGGAAGAAGAAGTGCGCGCACTGATCGACTTCGCCGAAAAAGCATTAAACGGCATCGACATTTTGATCAACAACGCCGGCCTCGGTACCTCCAAACAACTGGTGGAAATGGAAGACCCGGAGTGGTTCAAAGTCATCGACGTGACCTTGAACGGCACCATGCGAATGACGCGTTACATGATGCAAGTGATGAAGGCGCGCAATAAAGGCGGCGTAATCGTCAACAACGCTTCCGTGCTCGGTTGGCGCGCGCAAAAAGAGCAAGCGCACTACGCCGCTGCCAAAGCGGGCGTAATGGCGTTAACGCGCTGCGCCGCTGTAGAAGGTGCCGAGTTTGGCGTACGTATCAACGCGGTGGCACCGTCACTGGCCGTACACCCAATGCTGAAAAAATCCGCACCAGAAGAATTGCTAAAAGAATTGGAAGGAAAAGAAGCTTACGGGCGCGGCGCGGAAGTGTGGGAAGTCGCCAACGTGATGATGTTCCTTGCTTCTGATTATTCTTCTTACATGACTGGCGAAATTCTCGCTGTCAGCGCACAGCGCGCATAAGGAGTCAGAGACATGACTACGATTTTCAAACATCCCAACGAATTGCTACAAGCAGTGGGCAAAAATCTCGGTCACAGCGAATGGCTGTTGATCGACCAAGATCGCATCAATAAATTTGCCGATGCCACTGGCGATCACCAATGGATACACGTCGATCCAGTCAAAGCCAAAGATGGCCCTTTTGGTGCATGCATTGCGCACGGCTATCTCACTTTGTCTTTAGTGAATTTGTTTTTGCCACAGATCGTTGATGTGCAAGGCATCAAGATGGGCGTGAATGTCGGCTGTGGAAAAATTCGTTTCCCGATGCCAGTGAAAGTGGATTCAAAAATTCGCGGTGTGGGCGAATTGGTGGAAGCCACTGAAGAAAAAGGTGGCATACAAGCGGTGATTCGCGTCACAGTAGAAATCGAAGGCAGCGACAAACCGGCCTGTGTGGTGGACACCATTTCGCGTTATTTCCCCGAGTAATTTTTTATTTCATTTTTTAATTCCGTATTTTTCAGCAGGTAAAACATTATGAGAGAAGCAGTCATCGTATCCGTTGCACGTACCGGCCTCGCCAAATCTTTTCGCGGCGGTTTTAATGAAACCGAAGCACCAGCCATGGCCGGTCACGTTGTGCGCGCCGTGGTGGAGCGCGCTGGCATAGACCCCGCTTCTGTCGATGACGTATTGTTCGGCGCAGCTGCACAGCAAGGCACGCAGGCTTACTGTTTGGGTCGTTTGGCAGCTATCGCGGGCGGCCTGCCAGACACGGTGGCGGGCATGGCGATGGAGCGTCAGTGCGCTTCCGGTTTGATGACGATTGCCACCGCAGCAAAATCCATTATCTGCAATGAAATCGACATTGCCGTAGCCGGCGGTGTGGAATCCATTTCATTGACACAAAACAAACACAAGAACACGTTCCGTTCGCAATCGGAAGCCGTGAAAGCACTCGACCCCGCTGCGTATATCCCGATGCTGGAAACCGGCGAAGTGGTGGCAGAGCGTTACGGCATTTCACGCGCGGCGCAGGATGAATATTCTTTCCAAAGTCAGATGCGCACCGCCAAAGCACAAAAAGACGGCATCTTTGCTGATGAAATTGTGCCGATGAAAACCACCATGTCGGTATTCAACAAAGAAACCAAAGAAACCACATTCAAAGAAACTGTTGTGGATCGCGATGATTGCAACCGCGCCGACACCACACTGGAAGGTTTGGCGAAATTAGAACCTGTGTGGAAAGACGGCCAATGGGTGAAAGAAGGCAAATACGTCACCGCGGGCAACTCCTCGCAGTTATCTGACGGCGCTGCCGCCAGCTTATTGATGGAGCGCTCACTCGCTGAGAAAAAAGGGCTGCAACCGCTGGGTGCGTATCGCGGCTTGGCGGTTGCCGGTTGCAAATCAGATGAAATGGGCATCGGCCCTGTATTTGCCGTGCCCAAATTGTTGGCGCGCCACGGTTTGAAAATGAGCGACATCGGTTTGTGGGAATTGAACGAAGCCTTCGCCTCACAGGTGATTTACTGCCGCGATAAACTCGGTATTCCCAACGACATCATGAACGTCAACGGTGGCGCAATTGCTATCGGCCATCCTTTCGGCATGAGTGGCGCGCGCATGGTTGGCCATGCGCTGCTGGAAGGTAAACGCCGTGGTGTGAAATATGTGGTTGTCACCATGTGTATCGGCGGCGGTCAAGGCGCTGCCGGTTTGTTTGAAGTGTTTTAATACAGAACTTTCATACACTTTTATATAACACAATAACCACGCGGTAATGCAGCCATGCAACTGAATACGACTGAAGAATTGATTGCCGATATTCGCGCTGGAAAAATGGTGATTCTGGTCGACGATGAAGATCGCGAGAACGAAGGCGATATCATCATGGCTGCAGAACATTGCGGCGCGGAACACATCAACTTCATGGCGAGATTTGCACGCGGTTTGATTTGCATGCCGATGTCACGCGAACGCTGCGAGCGTTTGGGTTTGTCGCTGATGGTGCAAAAAAATGCATCCGGCTTTGGCACTAAATTTACTGTTTCCATTGAAGCAGCTACTGGTGTCACCACCGGCATTTCCGCTGCGGATCGCGCTCGCACGGTGCAAGTGGCGGCAGCGAAACATGCCAAAGCAACCGACATCGTACAGCCCGGTCATATTTTTCCCTTGATTGCTGAACCTGGTGGTGTGCTGTCGCGCACGGGCCACACGGAAGCCGCATGTGATTTAGCGCGCCTCGCCGGTTTGGAACCGGCCGGCGTTATCTGCGAAATCATGAACGACGACGGCACCATGTCGCGCCGCCCTGAATTAGAAATTTTTGCGAAAGAACACGGGTTGAAAATTGGCACCATTGCCAACTTGATTCAGTATCGGCTGGTCAACGAACGCACTATCGAAGTGGCAGAACGCTCCGTAATCGACACCGATTTTGGTGAATTTGAATTGGTGGTTTTCAAAAATACCGTCGACCACGAATACCACTACGCATTGGTAAAAGGCGATATCACACCGGAAGAGCCGACACTGGTGCGCGTGCACTTGGCAACAGCCATGCGCGATATTTTTTGCGCTCAACCGCCGGGTATGAAAATCTGGAACGCACGGCGCAGCTTGGAAAGAATCGCCGCAGAAGGCAAAGGTGTATTGGTATTGATCCACCAATGCGAGAGCATTGATGAACTGCACAACAGCGCACTGACAATGCTCGGCAAAAAACCGTTACAAATTACAGCCGCCAGTCCCAACGTACACAAAACGGTCGGGGTCGGCGGGCAAATTTTGCGCGAATTAAATGTTGGAAAAATGCGCGTGCTGGGACAGCCGCTGCGTTACCGTGCGATTTCTGGCTACGATCTCGAAGTGGTTGAGCATATTGCCTGCGAATAATCCCGCTATTCTGCACGTCGCGCTGCCTGTCCCTCTCAGGCGGCTATTTGATTATTTGCCCCCAACACACATCGATATCACCGCATTGCAGCCAGGTGTTCGCATACGCGTGCCTTTTGGTCGACAGCAACTCACTGGCGTTTTAATTCACATTTCTCAGCACAGCGAAATTCCTGAGAGCAAATTAAAACCCGCATTGGCTGTATTAGATGAAACACCGCCGCTAACGCCGGTGTTATTTGAGCTGGCACAATGGGCGGCGCAGTACTATCAATATCCCTTGGGCGAAGTGCTGCACACTGTACTGCCGCATTCTCTGCGCGAAGGGAAAAACGCCGCGCTCAAACAAGAGCAGCGTTGGCGCGCCACAGCGCAGATCCCGGCACTAGCACCCCACAGCAAGCTGTTTGCTCTGCACCAGTTGCTGCAACAACAAGCACTGGCGCGTGAAGACATCTATCGTGCCGGCTTTACCGCTACGCAAATAAAAACACTACACGATCGCCAACTGATCGAAAAATTTTCCGCTGCTCCTTCAGGGTTTGCTGTCACTCAACTGCTAGCAGAACCGCACCTTGCACTGAATGAAGAACAAGCGGTTGCAGTTTCCGGCATCAACTTAGGCAAGTTTTCCGCCACACTCCTGGAAGGCATTACGGGCAGCGGCAAAACAGAAGTTTATTTACAGCTGATAGAAAAAGTCTTGGCGCGCGGCGAACAGGCGTTGGTGCTAGTGCCGGAAATTGGCTTGACGCCGCAAACCGTCGCCCGCTTCCAACGCCGTTTTCACTGCCCTATCGCCGTATTGCATTCTGGATTGGCCGATGGCGAACGCTATACCGCATGGCGCAAAGCACAGCGCGGCGAAGTGGGCATAGTGATTGGTACACGTTCCGCCATATTCACCCCGTTGGTAAAGCCCGGCATTATTATTGTTGACGAAGAACACGACAGCTCGTTCAAACAACAGGATGGCTTTCGTTACTCAGCTCGTGATCTCGCCGTGCGGCGCGCGCAAGGTGAAAAAATTCCCGTACTGCTCGGCAGCGCGACACCGTCTTTGGAAACCCTGCACAATGCCATGCAAGATCGCTATCACCATTGGCGTTTGACGCAACGCGCAGGCAATGCCAAACCGCCACCGCTGGAAGTGATCGACACCCAAAGCACAACCTTGATCGAAGGCACAAGCACCCTGTTGCTGCAAGAAATGCGCAAGGAATTGGCAGCGGGCAACCAAGTATTGGTGTTTCTCAACCGTCGCGGTTACGCACCGGCCTGGGTGTGTAGCGACTGCCGCTGGCAGGGCTCCTGTCCACATTGTTCTGCAAAACTCACGGTGCATAAGCGCACACGCCAACTGCGCTGTCATCACTGTGATTACAGCATGCCGCTGCCTGCTAGCTGTCCTTCTTGCCACAGCACGAGACTGGAGGCTGTCGGATTCGGCACGCAACGCAGCGAACAATTTCTCAGTGAGCAATTGGCGGAATACCCCGTCATCCGCATTGATCGCGACAGCATCTCACGCAAGCAATCGCTGCACGATATGCTCGACACCATTCACTGCGGCAATCCCTGCGTTTTGGTGGGCACACAAATGCTCGCTAAAGGTCATCACTTTCCGCATGTCACCTTGGTGGCCATACTCGATATCGACAACGGACTGTTTTCTGCCGATTTTCGCAGCGCAGAAAAAATGGGGCAGCTGCTGGAACAGGTAGCAGGACGCGCCGGGCGCGCAGAGAAACCGGGGCGTGTTTTAATTCAGAGTCGCTTTGCAGAACACCCACTGTTACAAACTTTATTGCACCAAGGCTATGCACAACTGGCGCGCTTGCTCTTGGATGAACGGCGGGCAGCGGCGCTGCCGCCTTACACTTTTCTCGCACTACTGCGTGCAGAATCTCAAGATTTACCCGCAGCGCAACAATTATTAATACAGTGGCTACCCACGCTGCAGCAGCTGTGCGAACCGGGTGTACAAGTAGCCGGGCCGTGGCCGGCACTCATGGAAAAACGCGCCGGGTTTTATCGTTTTGATGTGCAGATAAAAAGCCATCAGCGCAGTGCGCTACAAAAAACCTTGGCCGCTTTTTGTGTGTTTGCCGAAAACCAAAAACTGCCCAAAGGTCTGCGCTGGTCATTGGATATTGACCCCGCAAGCTGAGCGAGGCCAACACATACACCATCCAGCGTTTATTTACCCAACTGGCGCACCATGGTCGGCGTGAAATAACTGTCTGGCGGTGGCTGATCAACAAAACGCGGTGGGCCTTTTTGCTCGTTCACCAAGTAATTTGCAAGGTACGCACCTTTTTGCAAATCGTGGTAAACCTCCATGCGCGCGCCCATGCCGGGAAGATCGTACATATCGACCATGCTGCGAAAATTAGTGCGCCACAAATTGCCCTGGCTGTCGTAATTATCGGCTAACACCGCCGCCCAAGTATCTTCATCGGTATACAGTCGGCGCTTGGCATAAATATGGCGCTTGCCCGGACGCAGCTCTGCCAGGATAACGTGGCAACGGTGCAGCTCATAGCGCATGTATTTCGTATTCAAATGATTTTTGGTCAGCAATTCTTTGTAACTGACCTGCGGATCATCCAGTGCATTGTTGTTGTACGGAATAAATAATTCACGCGTACCTTCCAGCTTCCATGTGTAACGAGAGTTGGCACCATTGAACAACATGGCATCATCCACGGTGCGCAAACCGCCGGCGCTGTCGGGAAAATCGTAGGCAATGCTGGGTGAACGGCGCACGCGGCGCGTGCCGGGCAGATAGACCCATGCATCGCGCGACGTATCACTGACATCTTTGTATTCATGCACCAGCACAATCATGCCTTTCTCGCGCGGCGGTGCCAGCATCTGCACCATTACCATCGCTGCGACATTGGTGTCATTGAACTGCTCGCGCGTAATGTTGCTGGAGTAATACTGCACATGGCGCTGCTCCAGCGACTGACGCATATTCACTTCGCCGTTGCTGTATACCGCAGCAGCATCCACAACACCTTCCGATGCACCCATCATGGGCGAAGCCATGTGATTCCACAGCACTTCAGCGGCATTGCCCGGAATAGGAAATGGCGTGCCGAAATACACATCATCCGCACCGTTGCCATCGGATTTCAAACCGGTGTGCAGCGCATTCAACTTGGTGTTTTCGTGGACGCGATCGCTGTAACGCACATCGCGATGGCTTTTATAAATCGGCATCTGAAACGTATCCGGATACTTTTCAAACAGCGCGATCTGGCCGTCGGTCAAATTTTTCAAATACTGTTTGTAGTTCTTGGCCGTGATAACAAACTGCGGTTTTTCATCGGGGTACGGGCTGGGGTAATGCGTGCCTGAGCCTTTGTAAGTCACGCCCTTCGGCACGCCGAGCAAAGTGCCTGTCCACGGCGGAATAGTGCCCTCGGCATTGCCTGCAGGGTTGGCGCCCATCGGCGTCAACGTAGTGCCCAAGCGGGCGGCGACCTCTGGCGGCACTGCACACAATGCAGTTGATGCCGCTATCAGCAATCCACAACCTGCCAGCCAGCGAGATACCTTCTGATCCATCGCCATGTCTCCTGTTTGTTTTTATCGTTTTCGTTGCTCAGGATACATGAATAAATTGTTTCGCAAATGCCTCGATGCGTTTTTTCTTGAAGTCGATATCGCTGGGGACGATACGACCATCCACCATAAAGTTGGCACCATTGGTCATGGTCACCCCCATGGCCTCCACGCGTGCAAAAGTCCCCGGCTGTGGATTGAGCACTGCAGTCCACACATCAAACGGACGATCCACCGTTCCGGCCTCCACCCTCGCCCGCTGCACTTTTTGTAACACAGAGGGTAACTGCTCCTCGGTGTAACGCAGACCCAACCAGCCGTCGTGGCGCGCCGCGCGCTGAAAGGCGGCATCGCTGTCGCCTCCAATAAAAACAGGCACAGGTTTTGTTGTGCCTGGCGACATTTGCAGTGGCGGAAAATCGTGAAACTGTCCGTGATATTCCACCATTTTTCCAGACATCAACTGAGCCATCACTTCCAGCTGTTCATCGGTGCGTTTACCGCGCGTGTGAAAATCATGCCCCGTGAGTGCAAACTCTGTTTTTTGCCAGCCGATACCAACCCCCATGATGATGCGATTGTTTGACAAATACGCCGCTGTGGAAATGGCTTTGGCTGCGTTAAAACTGTCACGCATCGGCAATACATAAATGGTGGTGAGAAATCGCAGCGTGCTTGTCTGCTGTGCAATAGCTGCCGCCATCACCCAAGGATCTGGCCAATGCGTTTCTGGATGCCAAAACACTTGGCCATTTTGCGTGTACAGGTATTCATCCACTTGATTTTTGGTGGTGATCAGGTGATCGCCCAACGACACGCCGTAGAAGCCCAACTCTTCAGAAAACTTGGCCAGCTCAACCACTTGATCCAATTCACAGAAAGCCAATGACTGCCAGAATTTCATCTCTTTTCCTTCTGCTAAAAAAATTAAAAAAGTTTTGGCAACTTCTTCTTGTCCAACAAGTCCGTTTCACCCATCCAGCGCAGGGTATCGGCAAACGTTTCGCGCACAGGACGCAAACCTACGCCCAGAGTCTGCAACTCTGCTGCATTCGTCACGCAAGGCCACTGCGTGGTGTAACGCATGGTTTCTGCGGAAATAGGCGAAGGATTGGGCTTGAACAGGCGTTGTATATCGTAAAACTTGCCCACCAGTCGCAACTTCCATCCGGCGATTTCACTGCGCGGCAAAACACTGCCGCTGATACTTTCCAGCAGGTCGGCAAAATCGCCCCAAGTCATGTAATGCCCTGCCGTGAGATAGCGCCCGGGTTGTCCGTCCTGTTTTTCTAACAACGCCACAATAAAATCAGCAAGATCACGCACATCGATTTGTTGTGTACCGCCACTGGTAATACGAAAGCCCTGTGTCATGCGATACAGCAGCGACATCAATGTTGCAGAACGGCCGGGATCATCCGGCCCGATGATGCCGCCGGGATAAACCGTTTTAATACCTTTGCCCTGTGTCTGTAACGCGCGCACATACTGTTCCGCTTGCGCTTTGCTTTTGCCGTAAGCGTGTTTGGATGATGCCACGGGTGCATCGGGTGTCATCTTTGACGCGTCAGTATTAAAAATTGCAGTAATACTGGAAACAAAAACAGCATTGTTGATGCCCTGCTCGACAGCAAGACCCAACACATTTTTTACACCTTCAACATTCGTTGCCTGCAATTCATCATCACTGGCAGCCTGCAACGGCGTGATGGCTGCGGCGTGCACAACCGCATCGCAACCCTGCAGCGCCGCACGCACCACATCGGCATCAGCAATAGAGCCCACCACCACTGCGTCAGCAACAATGCCGTAGCGATCAAACCAGGCTTGCGCTTTTTCGGCATTGCGCACCAACACCACTACCTCATGGGCTTTGCGCTTTAAGGCGCGCACCACATGAAAGCCGACAAACCCTGTGCTACCCGTCACCAATACGCGCATGCTTTATTCCTCAATGCGAATCACGCGATTCGGACAGCCGTGCACCGCATTCATCACTTTTTCGCGCAAAGACTCCGGCGGCTCCTCCAGCAACACCACCACACTGGGATAGCCATCCGGATTGTCTTGCACAGAAAAAACCTCCGGACACTCTTCCATGCAAACACTGTGTCCCTGACACAAATCCAGATCCACTTTGATGCGCATGTTTGCCACCCTTATTTCTGTTTGCGTTTAAAACGCACCGTCATCGGCGCCAACGGTTTTACTGTCATACCGCTGTGATCGTCCATGTAGCTGTCAGCGCTGTTGGCCAACTCAAAATCAAAATCCATCAGCAAGGTGGCGAAGATGGCTTTCAACTGCAAAATTGCAAACGCATTGCCTGCACATTTATGGCGACCACCGCCAAACGCCACCCAGGCAAACAAATGCTCATGCTCCGGCCGGTGCATATCAAATTTTTCCGGCTCAGGAAAAACTTCTGCAATTTTGTGCGCCACACCTGGTGACATCACCACGCGATAGCCTTTGGGAATCACAAAATCCTTGTAGACAAAATCTTGCTCCACTACACGAATCAAGGTCGACAGCGGTGGATGTATGCGCAACACCTCGCGGATAAATGCCTCCATCTTCGGCATGCCGCGCATGGCGTGATGAGAAACCTCACCACCATCTGCAAACACTTCAGCCAGTTCCTGCTTCACCTCGGCCATAAATTGCGGGTTGCGCAGAAATTCGATCAACGTCCACGTTGCTGTACCAGAGCTAGTATGGTGTCCGGCAAACATAGTAGCAATCAACAAGCCCGTGATTTCATGCGGCGACATTTTCGTGCCGTCACTGTAAGTCGCGGTCATAAAAGTATGCAGCGCATCACTGTATTCTTTATCCGACGCGCGCCGTTTCGCCACAATATCTTCCACCATTTCACCGAGACGAATGCGCGCTTTGTCGCGCGCTTCAAACTCCGGCAGCGGCAAATACGGGTCGATGAAAGCAATAGCAATAACAGCATGCTCCAGATCGCGATACAGACGACTGAATTCATCGGTCATGTCACGACGAAACTCGACACCGAGCAAACAACTGGTCGAGGTATACAGCGTCAAGCGCAAAAACTCGTCCACCATATCGAGTTCACCGCTGTCACCCCACTGGTTGGTAAAGTCGCGCACTTCATCGGCAATCACTTTCGCGTACGCTTTCATATTTTGATAACGCAGCGCATCGACTTGAATTTTTAATTGCTGCTTCAAACGATCCAACGGCGTATCAAACAACACATCCTTGCCAAAAACCGGCACCATGCCTTTATAGGCAGCTGACTGCCCCAACACCTCATCCGGTGCACGGCACCACGCTTCCTGCGCATCTGGCCCCGACATCAACACATGCGGCTGCCCCATCAAGTTGTATTCACCGACATCGCCACACTCCTGACGCACACGCATCAAAAACTTTGGCTGATTGACCTGGTACTCTTCGTAATGCCCTGTATCCGGTTTTGCACCACTGAGTTTTTGGATTGGTTTGCTCATGCTTCACCCACACTTTTTTTCAGGTATGCCAACCGCGCTTCCAACATTTTGATCATCATTTTGTTGCGCTCTTGACGGCGCTCCATTGCCAGATCACTCAACACGCCTTTATCAGCACACTGATCGATAAACTCCATCGTCTTACCAAAATCATAAAAATCGCGCTGCTCTTGCCATTGGTGGTTGCCGCCGTATTTGAACCACGATGCACCGATCACACGCATCGGCGAACCGTCGGCATTTTTCAAATTTCCCGGCGGGGTTTGCCACCACCAACAAAACGCTTCACCCTTTTTCTCGTCGATGACAATTTTTTCGTACGGGTAAGTCCAGCCAGCATAGGGATCCATGGCATCGCCCACACAGGTAGCGCGAATATTTTCTCGGCCGCGCGCTTCATAAAGCCCACCGGGAATATCCCAAGCGTAGTAACAGTCTTCCGTGTAGCAATCCGCCAGGCAGCGCCAATCGCCTGTGGCTTCTGCCTGCTCGTTGGCCTTGAGCCAGAGCTCCATGGTTTTTTCCAATTCTGCGCGGGAATAAGACATCGTGTGCTCCTGTGACCTATGTAAGTGTGGCTATTTTTTATAGTAGTAACTATAATTTCCCTAATAGACCACAGCGGTCAACACATGTCAAACACAAACCCGTGGATAAAGATCGTATGCCGCGCAAACCTGCACTTTCGCCCACCAGTGAACGCACGCGCCAACAGGTGATCGATGCCGCCGTGCGCTGCCTGGCCAACGAGGGCTACCATCGCGCCACCAGCAACCGCATTGCGCGCGAAGCCGGCCTGAGCTGGGGGGTCATTCAATACCACTTCGGTGATCGCGCCGGCATCTACCGCGCCGTGCTCGACAACATCATCGACGCCTATGTCGCCGAACTCGACCAGCTAGCGCACAGCACCAGTGGCAACAGTGTGCAGGAGCGGCTGGACCTGCTCGCCGCACGCGCCTGGCAGCTACTGAACCATCCCGCCTATCTCGCCACCATGGAGCTGCTGCTGAACCTGCCGCGCGATCCTGAAGTCATCCTCAATACCAAAACCTATGTGCGGCGCTGGTCCGAGCGCATGGGGCAGTTGTGGCAGGCCATCTTCTCCGAATTTCCAGCCGATCATGCAGGCAGCACCACCGCACGGCAGATCTTTTTTGCCGCCCTGCGCGGCTTTGTCGATAACCGTCTGATTGGCCAATGGCCCAAACGCAGCGTCCCCGAAGGCGTGCTGCCGGCGTTGGCAGCGGTGTGCGCCAGCTTGCTGCGGGAGCCAGCTTGAATATAAGAACGAAGGGAAGTAAGGGATAACTAACTGGGAGCCCGAGATGCCGCCGCCGGCGTGGCCTTGAACCCAAGGTTCAAGGTGGGCGCATCTGTGTTGCCTTTAGGCTTTCCGTCTAGCGGACCTGCACACCAGCAACCAACTTGATACGCCCAGGGCGTACATTATCGGCTCGAGGACATAACCGACTGGCGCGCATCCCAGGTAGCTCCAGTATACGCCGACATTGAAAAAACGTCAGGGTTTTTCCATCAGCACCGTATAGCCGCGCACCAAGGTGCCGCTGGGCCAGCTCAGCTCAATCAGAAAATCCAGTGAGGGCTCTTTGATCGGCGCGGAGCTGCTGACGAGGATAGAGGGGCCGGCAGCATTCAGCATGTCGACACGAAAATCCAGATCCATGTAGAGCGCAGACCGCACCAAGCGATGCTTGTCGAACTCCGCTTGGCTGGCCAGCGCGACGTTGATCTGATTCTCGGTCAGGTCCTTGGTCTGGATCAACGCGATGCGCGCCTTGAAGGGCTCATTGAGTTTGGACTGCACAGTGATGTCGCCCAGACCGACTGCAAATACGCCATTGGACAGCACCAGCAACAGCGGCGCTAACAAAGCCAGAAAATACTTTTTCATACCAAATCCTTCGTGTGTGGGTGGAGTGCCACCGCATCTTAGCAGCATTTTGAGTATACTTTTTGTGCGCTTTTTCATGTCTTGGCACTTCATTTCCCCGCTTTTTATCTTCATTCCTTGCGAGGCTCTCACCATGGAACTCTACGGCAGCTTTACCTCCCCATTCGCGCGCCACATCCATATTGCACTGCGCGAGAGCGCACTGCCGTTCCAGTTTATTGAGACCGACGCCGCTGGTAGCGCCAAATTGTCTCCCACGCAAAAAGTGCCTTTCCTTACTTACACCGAAAATGGGCAGCAAAAAATGCTCACTGACTCCAGCGCCATACTCAAATATGTGCGCGAAAAAAGTGGGCAGCATTTTTTTCATCGTGGCGACAACGTATTAGATCTGTTTAATGCTTACTGCACCGCCAACACGTTGATGGACAGCAGCATCAATCTTTTCTACATGGAAAAAGATGGCATCACACCGCAGCAGAGCGCCTACCTCGCGCGACAACAAGCGCGTGTTCAAACAGGTCTCGCAGATCTGGAAAAATCAGCACTGGCCGATTGCGCACCCTACAACGATGCCGAACTGCGTATAGCCTGCTATCTGGATTGGGCGCTGTTTCGTCAACGCCTGTCGCTGGAAGGTTTTCCACGCTTGCAGCGCTTTCTCGACGGCATCCGCCAGTATGCACACTTTGCAGAAACCGCGCCGAAAGGTTAAAGCGGTTCCGTTGATCATCACACTCGCCCTGCCTGTTACCCGATCTACGGCGGCGACACCGATTTTTTTGCAGTAACTGATTTTTTTTGCAGCAACTGATTTTTTGCCGCAATAGCCTGCGCCATGGTTAATGCACGCAGCTGCGCCTCACGCAAAGCGGCAGGTGACAATTTGCTGGCGACGCGATCGCGATTGGCGATATCCAGTTTGTCGCCGGTAACGGCCGCGAGTGAAAACCAGACGTACGCAAGGCTGTCACTTTGTGTAAATCCGCGACCCTCTGCATACATCTGACCGAGCAGTGATTGCCCAACACTGTCACCCGCGTCAGCCGCGCGCTCCGCCCAATGCGCTGCCAGCAAATAATTCTGTGGCACGCCCACACCTTCGTAGTACATCGTCGCCAAGATACCCTGCGCGGCGGCATTGTTTTGCTGCGCGGCTTTGTCCAACCACTGTGCCGCTTGCGTATAGCTTTTCGCAACGCCCTCACCGCGACTGTAGTGCGCCGCCAGTTGCAATTGCGCATGCGCATCGCCTTGTTGTGCTGCGACTTTAACTGCGGCAAATGTATTGCCAGATTCGCTATCCGGCGACAGCGCGGTTTGGCAACCGGTCAATAACAACACAAAGACCAGAGAAAGTCGGCAACAGTGATACATCGTAATTACTCGTTTGATGGCAATGCTCGATCGGAAACCGCAGCAATACAGTCTACAATCACGCCGTCTCCAACCCAAGCATGCACGCATTGATGATGGCACAACATACACCCCACAACGCTCGCGCAATCATCGCTCACATCCTGACGCCAGCGTTTACGCAGCGCCAGCTTTCATCTACAACAGCAGACACACAAGCTCTGCGCTGGTTTCACGGTGCCGGTGAAGTGCACACTGTCAACAACGCTATCCACGCCGTACTCAGACATCTTTCTATTGATCGCTACGGTGATTACGCTTGGGTCACGCTATGGGAATCGCAAAGCAATGCGATGCTCGCACAATTTGATCAGCATGTACGCGCAGCACTGATCCATTTTCTGCAACAACATTTTGCAGCGGCAGTCTTGTTGTACCGTCCACATAAAGGCGTACCAGATGATGCCAGCGTGCTGTTCGGCAACCCGCCATCGGAGCAGTACCGTGTTTCTGAAAATGGTGCACACTTTTTGATACAACTGCAGCACACCAAACATCCAGGATTATTTCTCGATCATGCACCACTGCGACGCTGGCTGATGACCAACAGCCAACAGCAGCGCGTGTTGAATACATTTGCCTACACCGGCAGTTTGTCCGTTGCTGCTGCCTTGGGCGGTGCCGCGCACGTCACCACCCTGGATTTATCAAAAGCCACCATGCGCTGGGCTGAAGCCAACGGTGAATTGAATGGATTGACGCGCGATAGAGCGCGCTGGATTGCCGGTGATGTTTTTGAATGGCTGCCGCGCTTGCAGCGCGAAATCGCGCAGGGAAAACAAGCCGCCTACAGCATGGTGATCGCAGATCCCCCTTCATTCTCGCGCAGCGCCAAAGGCACTTTTTCCACCGCCAAAGATCTGCCAACGCTGCACGCGCTCCTGCTCGACGTACTCGCACCCAATGGCATCCTGATCACTTCCATCAACTC
>CAZZNL010000003.1:4375-23530 GCA_964655625.1 uncultured Pseudomonadales bacterium | reverse complement strand
GTCTGTTCCTGATGGGCGTACGAATCATTCATGGCGCATGGAAACAACACATGAATGTTGGAAGATGGGCGGATAAATCCTGTACCCGCCCATGTGTTTTTTAGAATCCTTCTTGTGTGGCATAGCGGTCGTAGTGAAACCTTGCGCTGCCCAGTAATGCTGCAGAAACGCGCGCACGTTTGAGAAATAAACCGATGTCCAGTTCGTCGGTGACGCCGATGCCGCCATGCATTTGTGTGGCTTCGTTGCTGATCAGCTCGTAAGTATCACTGATTTTTGCTTTGGCAGCGCTGATCAGTTGTGGTGCGTTAGGCGTGTCTTTTTCTAATGCGTCCAGTGCCAGCATCAGGATGGATTTGCACATTTCAATTTCAGTGAACATGTGCGAGGCGCGGTGTTGCAGCGCCTGAAAAGTTCCGATCAAAGTACCAAACTGTTTGCGTTCTTTTAGATACTGTACTGTGCGCTCAAAAATTTCCTGCATGCCGCCGAACATTTCAGCTGCGAGACAGATGCGACCGATATCCAGCGCTTTATCGAGAGGCGCAAAGCCGTTGTCTACGGTGCCGAGCAGGTGCGAATCGGGGATGCAGACATTGTCTAGCACCAAGCGCGCATAAGGCTGCGAATCCACCAAGGTGACGCGCTCTGAGCGCACACCGGGTGTTGATGCGTCGAGTAGAAACAGGCTGATGCCATCGGTGGCGTCAACGGCATGATTGGTACGCGCGCTGATGACAAACACATCGGCAGTCAGCCCGTTGATGACGCACGTTTTGTTGCCGTTCAGAATAAAAGTATTGCCTTCGCGCACTGCGGTTGTGGCAACACGAGCAGGTTGGTGATGATGGCCTTCATCACAGGCGAGAGCCGCCAGCTTTTCACCGCCGATAATTTGCGGCAGCAGCGTCTGTTTTTGCTCTTCACTACCCGCATGCAGAATAGCGCTGCCGGCAAGTACAGATGACAGCAGCGGTGAAGCAACCAAGGTGCGCCCGAGTTCTTCCACGCAGCCTGCCAGGCCCATACAGCCAAAGGCAAAGCCGCCGTAAGCTTCGGGGAAGATCATGCCTGTCCAACCGAGTTCGATCATGGCCTGCCATACGGTTTGGTCATAGCCTGTGCCACTGCTGTCTTTGCGCAGGGCGCGAAAAGCTTCAATGGGTGATTGATTGTTAGCGAAATCGCGAGCCGTGTCTTTTAGGGCGCGTTGTTCTTCGTTGAATGCGAGTGCCATGGTGATTTTTCCCGATGCGTACTGTGGGTGGTATCAGCTCAGCACGCCAGGCAAGCCCAGCGCACGTTTGGCGATGATGTTGAGTTGGATTTCCGTAGTGCCGCCAGCGATGGTGTGTGTTTTGGCTCCCATCCATTCCAGCGTGGTTTTCAACTCGGTCTCGCTGAAGTGAGTGGTGTCCTGCCAGCCCAAACCTTGTTCACCCATGATTTTCAGTAACAATTCAAACTTGCGCTTCTCTTCTTCGGTGCCGCAGTATTTGAAAATTAATGCAGTGTTCATGTTGCCCGCGCCGAGCGTGAATTCATCGATCATGCGCTGCTGTGTGACATCAAATGCGCGTTTTTGGATTTCATGTCGTGCAATGGCTTCACGAATGATAGGGTCGACGATGCGTTGGTTGCTGTCAGTGCCGATGTAGTGCAATGCAGCTTCGCGCGGTTCGATACCGCTGCCGGTTTCATTGCCGAGATCAGACATCATGTTGCGTTCAAATTCGAGCACACGTTTGGCGACTGTCCAGCCTTCGTTGACTTTGCCCAATACGTTTTTCTTGGGTACGCGCACGTTGTCAAAAAAAGTTTGACAGAAATGCCGATCGCCAGTGATCAGCTCAATAGGTTTGGCTTCAACGCCGGCAGAGGCCATATCAAACAGTAAAAAAGTAATGCCTTCGCGTTTTGGTGCGTCGGGATTGGTGCGCACCAGGCAATAAATCCAGTCGGACTCATCGGCGTAGGAAGTCCAGATTTTTGAACCGTTGATAATAAAGTCATCGCCATCTTCGACGGCGCGTGTTTGCAAGCTGGCGAGATCGGAGCCGGCACCGGGTTCGGAATAGCCCTGGCACCAGCGAATTTCACCGCGCGCAATTTTTGGCAGGTGCTCACGTTTTTGTTCTTCGGTGCCGAACTCCAGAATGGCGGGGCCGGCCATCCAGATGCCAAGGTTGACCTGAGGTGCGCGGCAACCCAGTTTGCGCATTTCGGATTTAAAAATGCGCGTTTGTTCGGCATCAAAACCTGCACCGCCGTATTCGGTTGGCCAATCGGGTACGCAGTAACCTTTTTCTACACAGCGCTCAAACCACAGTTTGGCATCGGGCGATGGAAATTTTATCTGGCGAGCACCCCACACTTGCTCTTCCTGTTTGGCAGGTGTGCGCATGGAAGCAGGGCAGTTGGCATCCAGCCATGCTCTGATTTCTTGGCGAAAGGCTTTGTAATCCACGAACGGCTTACCTCTGGCAATAAAGATGACTTCTGCTCAAGGCGTACAGCCTTGAATGCTTGGGTAGTACTTTAGGAGCGCGGGCATTTTATCCGCGCTCCTATTATTGTGCTAAGTGGCAATTACTTAGCTGTTGGAGTGCAGTGCATCACACATTCGCTGAGGCTGTTTCATCGCCCTTGTCTTCAGCGTCTGGGGCGGCATTTTTCGGTTTGCGGGCGGCCGTTATTTCAGCGCGAGTTTTATGCTTGATGACTTTGCCTTTTTTCAACGCGGCTGCTTTCAGTTCAGCAAACGATTTTTCCAGGCACTCACGGTAGAAACTGGGGTCAGGAATCATGTCGCGATCGCCCACGATGCTGATGGTCACAGTGCCGCAATAACTCATTACCAGATGGAACAAACCAACGCCCGGTGTCAGTAGTCCAACGCCATGATATTGCACCAACTTGGCACCGCAGCAGTACAGTGGAAACGGCGGTCCTGGTACGTTGGAAATCACGGAGCAGAAGTTGATGGGCAGATTGCCGGTCAGTTTGTTGTCGATATAAAAATGCACCAAGCCTTTGGTGAGGCGAGGAGAAAAAACGCCCGCCAGCTTCAGTGCGTCTACCAGCGGTGTTTGTTCGCCAAATTCTTTGGCTTCGCTGGTGCTTTTGTGGATGGCGTGCAAGCGTTCAATCGGGTCGGCAATGTTGGTGTGGATGCAGGAGAAAATCGAACCCACTTGGTTGTGGTCTTGGGTGTCCCCGCGACGGCGGCGCATGTCGATCGGCATGGTGGCGCACAGCGGTTCTAATGGCAGTTCGTTGTGGTGTTCTAGATATTGACGAATGCCACCTGCGATCAGCGCGACTGCGACATCATTCACTTTGACGCCGGTGGCATTTTTGATGGCTTTGAAATCTTCCAAGTCAAACAACGCCGCCTCAAAAACACGATAGGGTCCTACAGGATTGTTGAAGCGAGACTTGGGAGCGCGAATTTCCGGCATCGGTACTTCGCCACGGCGAATATCCAGCGCGTTTTTGCCGATGGCGTAGCTGGTTTTGTAGATGCCTTTAACCAGATCGATGCCGTTGCGCATGGTGTTAAATGTACCGCGCGCCAGCATATTGAGAGTGCTGGGCGGCTCTTCAGCGAGGTAAGTCAGTTCTTCTTCTTCCGTGCCACTCGGCACGGGTTCAAGGTCGTGCAGCGCTGCCATAAATGACGAGCCACCGGCGCCATCGACCAGCGAGTGGTGCATTTTGGTGTAGACCGCAAAGCAGTTTTTGGGGAGGTGCGGAATATTGTCTAGCCCTTCAATGATGTAGGCCTCCCACAATGGGCGTGACATATCGAGAGGGCGTGCGTGCAAACGCGCTATCTGGATGCAGAGCTGTCGCCAGTCGCCGGGTTTGGGCAGCGCAATGTGGCGCAGGTGAAATTCCATATCGAACTTGTCGTCTTTGATCCAGTACGGACGGTCGTAGCCGCCGGGTGTCTGCACCATGCGCGTGCGGAACAGCGGCAATTTTTTTAGTTTGCGTTCGAAGCTGGCGATAACTTCCTTGAAGCGCACGGTGCCGCCGGGAGCCGTGGATTGGTCATAAATGCCCAAGCCGCCGATGTGCTGTGGCGTGTTGGGGTGTTCCAAATTGATGAATGCTGAATCCAGTACGCTTAACTGCTTCATGAAGAGTGCCTGTCTGTCCGTGATACCGAGGGTTGATTATCGAACAAATAGCGGGATGCCGCAAAACGCTTTGCGCTTCGGCGCGTACAATGTCAGTCAGACGGCTCGGCCATGACCCATCACCACCCAGTAGACAGGAGTTTCGCTATGCACCAACTGCGTCTGGTAGGGCGGACGGTCATCGCGCTACTGGTATGCCTGTTGTTATTGGAATTGTTGTTGCAGCTGGGCGCGAGGATTGTGCAAGGGCAGTCTCGGCAGGTGGCAGCGCAGTGGCTCACCGGTCATACGCGCATTTTGGCAGTAGGGGATTCCAATACCTACGGTTTGTATTTGCAGCAAGAAGAGGCATGGCCTGCGCAATTGGAGCAGCTGTGGAATACGCGCCACCCATCGAGCCCGATCGAAGTGCTCAATCTGGGGTATCCGGGGACGAACTCGTTTCGCGTGCGCGACAATCTGCCGGCGCTGTTGGACAAGCTGGCGCCGGATATCGTGCTGATCATGGTGGGCTTTAATGATTTTTGGACGCCCGTTGAGTCGAGCGACGCCGTTGCGGATTCGACAACGATGCAGCGTGCTGTTCGTTGGATCAAGACGCATAGTCGCCTGTTCCGTTTGTACACGATTGTCGTGCGCAGTCGCATCTCACAGCAGGATATGCAGTTTGGGTCGCCGCGCGACATCCGGCAGTTGGACCTTAAGAATCCTGACGTGCATTTGCTGCGTATGGATGGTGAGGCCTTTTATCTGGGGACACGCCAAGGCGATCCAGCCAAAAATCGCCATGCGCTGCAGGATAATTTAGTGGCCATGGTGGCGATGGCCAGACGGCGTGACGCCAAGGTCTATTTGATGACGTATCCGTCCAGTTGGGGGTTTTATCCCGGTGCCAATCAGTGGTTGCGCACCGTGGCTGAAACAGAAAGTGTGCCGCTGATCGACGTGTCATCGCTGTTCGTCACCGCTTGTGCCGACGGGCCCAAAGACTGTCCGGATTTGTTGTTTCACGATGGTCACGCGACAGCCTCGGGCAATGCCAAGGTGGCGGCTGTTGTAGAGCAGGTATTGGCGCTAAAGCCCTAGCGGTTATCGTTGCGCAATTTTTCTTGCAGTAGTGCTTCTTGCACCAGTTCGCGCAGGATAGATTCAATGCGGGGCAGTGCGCTGCGCACCACGTCGTCGACCAGTTTTTCGCGGTCGCGTGGTGAAGAGAGAATGGTGGGCATGGTGGATGCGTATTTCTGTGCTGCCACTTTGGCGGTGGCTTGGCGAATGGCTTGCAGCGAGAGGTTGGCTGCATCGCTACGGCGTTGAGAGCGCTGCGCTGGCTCAGGGTTCAGTGTCGGAATGCCATCTTCCAGCACCAGCGTTGACGGCTTTTTGTCAGCGCTGTTAGATGTGGTTTCTGATGCAGTGGTATTGCCTTTGTCCAACAAATTGCGAATGGATTCCAGCTCGCCCAACAGTGCATTACGCTTACTGCGATTGTCGGCTTGCTTGGGTTGCGCTTCGTGGCTGTTTGAGGAATTCATGCCGTTTTTTTCAGGTCGTGAAGGTTGATGGGGTAGCCGCGTTCTCGGTAGAAGCGAAAACGCTCGCGACTGCGCGCCAGTTGTTGGTCGTTTTGACTGACAATCTCGGCTACGCGTTCAAAGCGACTGAAAAAGGCCGGTATGTTATCCCCGAGGTTGATCAGTAGTTCATGGTGAGCGCCGCTGTTGTCCTCCCATCCTATATGCACGGGTACTTGCTGGCTGGCGGGCAGTACAGCGTGTGGTACGAAGCTGTCGGGGCGGAAGGTCCACAGTAACGCATCGAGTGTGCGGCCGCTGTCGCCATGCTCGGTGTGAATGAGTAGTCGATTTCCCAGTCGCCAAGCCTTTTCCGCCAAACGGCAGGCAAAGAGCTGACGCGAAGCTTCTTCGGCTTGTGGCAACAAGTAGAAATCAACCTGGGTCATTGGCTTCAGCCTGTGTGAGCGTAATTGAGCAGAAAGCGTACCAGCAATGGCACAGGACGTCCGGTGGCACCTTTATTGCCCGTGCTATTCCAAGCCGTTCCGGCAATGTCCAAGTGTGCCCACGGATATTTTTCGGCAAAGCGCGCCAGAAAGCAGGCCGCCGTGACAGAACCGGCATTGCGTCCGCCAACATTGGCGATGTCGGCATAGGGGCTTTTCAACTGTTGTTGATACTCCTCCCACAAGGGCAGACGCCAGGCCTTGTCTTCCGCCTGCATGCCTGCCGCAAACAGCTGCTCGCCGAGGTCTTCGCGATTGCTGTACAGACCGCTGGCGTGGTTGCCCAGTGCGATGACGCAGGCACCGGTGAGGGTGGCAATATCGATAACCGCCGCTGGCTTGAAACGCTCGACATAGGTGAGTGCGTCGCACAATACCAAGCGGCCTTCGGCATCCGTGTTGATGATCTCGATGGTTTTACCGCTCATGGAGGTGACGATATCGCCAGGCTTGGTGGCACCACCGCTGGGCATATTCTCCGCGCAGGCCATCACGCCTATGACATTGAGTGGCAGTTGCAAGCTGCTGATGGTCTGCATAACGCCCAGCACGCTGGCGGCGCCGCACATATCGAATTTCATCTCTTCCATGCCGACACCGGGTTTAAGGCTGATGCCGCCGGTGTCAAAGGTGATGCCTTTGCCAACCAATACCACTGGGTTGGCATTTTTCGCGCCGCCGCGATAGTCCATGACCACCAGCTTGGCCGGCTGATCACTGCCCGCAGATACCGACAGCAAAGAGCCCATTTTCAGCGCGCGCATCTGCTTTTCTTCCAGCACGGAAACGGACAGGTTCTTCTGTTCTTTACCCAGTTTTTGCGCTTGTGCGGCCAGATAGCTGGGGGTGCAGACGTTGCCGGGTAAATTGCCCAATTCGCGCGTCAGCGCCATGCCAGCGGCGACAGCGGCACCGGTATGCAGAGCGTGATCGCAGGCTTTGCGCTGCTTGTCGTCACCGATCAGCCACAGCAACTTTTTCAGTGCGCTGTCTTGTTTGTCCTGTTTCATCGTGTTGAAACGGTAAATGCTATTACTCAGCTGCCGAGCTGCCAGTTCAGCACACCAGAGGGGATCGCGCTCTTCTACGTCGATTTCATCCAAAAGCAGGACGGCATCGGCGGCGCGCGCCTTGTGCAAGTGGTCGGCGATATGGTTTAGCAGCGTCAGATATTGCGTGCGCGTAGACGGTTTGCCGGAGCCAACACCTACCAATAGCACGCGCTCGGCCTTGATATTGTCCACATGGGGCAGAAGAAGTGTGTCGCCGTGCTTACCTGTGATGTCGCCGCGTTTTTTTAGTTGAGCCACCACAGTGCCCAAGACGCCAAGGGCGTGGCGTGAAGTGGTATTGCTCTGGAAAACCGGCAGTACCAAACAATCGGTCTTGCAGGTTTGTGGGTTGATGGTGGTCTGGCTGCTGATTTTCAGCATGGATATGCGCTCTCCATTATTGGGTGCTGGGATGAGTTCTTGGCTGGAATAAAGCCGGACTGGTATAGTCTAACCCCAGTGCCGGTGCCTTCAAGCACGGAAAGTTGTTTAGTCATCCCGTCTTCATGGATATTTTGAATTGATGCTGCCTCGTTTCATTCTGGCGCGCTACTTCGCGCGCGAAATTCTGCAAACCACACTGGCCGTTACCTTGGTGCTGTTGTTGATCTTTTTGTCGGGTAAGTTTGCGCGGTATTTGTCCGATGCGGCCAGTGGCAAAATTTCTGCCGAAATCATTTTACATTTGTTGCTGTATCGCACCCCCAGCTTGCTGGAGCGCATCCTGCCCTTGGGCTTGTTTCTCAGTATTTTATTGGTGTTCGGCAGAATGTATGTCGAAAACGAAATCACCGCGTTGCATGCGGCGGGCATCGGTGTGCCGCAATTGTTGCTGGCCTGTTCTCTGGCGGTGGTTCCTGCTGCTTTAATCACAGGATGGTTGGCGCTGTATGTCAGCCCTGCAGGTTTTCAGCGTGCGGAAGGCATGTTGAATGATGAAAAAAAACGCAGCGAATTGGAAATGGTAGAGCCGGGAAAGTTTTTAGAACTGCGCGCGCGGCGCGGCGTTATTTATACTGGGAAAATTAGCGACGACCATCGCACCATGGACGATATTTTTATTGTCGAGCAACATATCGACGGTGAGTGGACTGTCGTGAAAGCAGCGCGTGGTGAGCAGAACTATGATGAAGAGACTGATGCGCGATATACCTCGCTGTACGATGGTGTGCGTTATTCATTGCGCCCCGGTTTGGCGGAAGGTGAGCGCCTGCGCTTTGCTGGGCTCAAGCAGCGAATGAAAACATCGCAGGCGACTTATGATTCGCGTGCGCTGAAAGAAGACACTTTGTCCATGCCCTATGTATTGAAAGAGATTGCTGCGCCTTCTTTGCAAGATCCTAAATGGCGTTCGACCTTGATCGCTACCTTGCAGTGGCGGTTTTCTTTGATCGTTCTTGTGCCTTTGGTGGCTATGCTGGCGGTGGCCATGAGTCGCACCACGCCGCGCCAAGGACGTTATTTCAAATTGCTGCCGGCGATGCTGCTCTATTTCGCTTATATGACGGCATTGGATGTCTTGCGCCGCAAAGTGGGGGAGGGGGATATCGCAACTGAACCCGGTTTGTTGATTGCGCATCTGCTATTTCTTGTCATTGCATTGTTGCTGCTATTCAGTGATCGGTTGCCGCGTTGGAGACGTTCAGCATGAAGCAATTACATCGTTATGTGGCTAAACATGTAGTTGCCGCCATTCTGTTGGTGATGGTGGTGTTGACAGGATTGTTTGCGGTCGAAATGTTTGCCAAAGAAATGGGTGATATCCCCAAGGACTACAGTCTATTAAATGTGGTGATTTATGTGTTGCTGCGGATACCGGGCATGGTGGTACATAACGCAGGCTTTATTTTATTGATTGGCTGTTTGATGGGGCTGGGTGTTTTGGCCAGTCAAAGTGAGCTCACCGTGATTCGCGCCAGTGGTGTTTCAGTGGCGCGTATTGTGTGGATGGTCATTAAACCGACCTTGGCAGTGATAGCACTGGTTTGCTTGGCAGGAGAGTTTGTGGTGCCGAGCATAGATCGCTATGCCAATCACTATCGCGCAGAGAAGGTGGAGCAGGAAGCTATTTATAATTTGATTCGCAGTCAGCACGGTTTGTGGATGCGTCAGGGCAATGATTTCATTCATTTTAATGACGTGGATGCCAACGGCAATGTTTACGGTTTTGCGCGTCTGTCGTTTGATGAGCGTGGTGAACTATTGTTTGGTCAGTACGCTTCGCGCGCTGTGCACAACGGCCAGTCAGCCGCTCAGCAGCCGGGCTGGCAACTGGAAAATGTTAAGACGACACGTTTTGAAAGTGACAAAGTGATTGCAGGCGCAGAGGAGAACTTTTGGCGCAGTGAATTGGAGGCGGGATTGCTGGCGGTGGTGGCGACTGATCCTGATGAAATGAGTGTTCGAGAATTGCGCTATTACATGGGCTATCTGCAAGGGCAGGGTCAAGATGAGCACCTGTTTGCATTGGTGTTCTGGAAAAAAACACTGCAACCTTTGGCGATGATTGGTTTGGTGTTGGTTGCTATTTCATTTATTTTTGGGCCGCTGCGTGACACGACCATGGGCTATCGCTTGTTCTGTGGTGTGATGCTCGGTTTGGTATTTCGTTTCGGCCAGGATATGTTGGGGCCAACCAGTATGGTGTACGGTTTTTCGCCGTGGTTGGCGGTGGCGGTGCCGATTGCTGTGTCTTGGTTGTTGGGCGCGGTGTTGTTATTGCGCACGCGCTAAGAAGTTGTGCATGTGGTTAGCGTCTTTTTTCGTGCACAGTAATGCGCGTCTTCGACAGCAAATCATGCCAGGTATTTTTGCCGGGTAGCAGGCACCAAAGAAAGCCTAGGCCGCCGCAGGCCAATGACAGCAGGCCGCCGGCTTGGCGCAGAAAACAATGTTTGATGGTGAGTGGTGAGCCGTCGCAGGTTTCTATTTGGAGTCGCCACGCTTGCATGCCCAATGTCTGCCGATTGCGCAGCCAGAAAATGTTGTAGAACCCACTGATGACGGTGAGCATGCCGAGAAAGACTGGCAGGTTGCCGCCTGCGGTATTTGATGACTCAACATAAGTGCTGCCAAACAATATGCTCTCAATGCCGACAGCGATGTAACCGAAAAGCA
The DNA here is from genome assembly GCA_964655625.1 of uncultured Pseudomonadales bacterium. Lineage (GTDB taxonomy): Bacteria > Pseudomonadota > Gammaproteobacteria > Pseudomonadales > UBA7239 > UBA7239. The sequence continues at coordinate 13,193 of CAZZNL010000003.1, read as the reverse complement.
TGAGCAAGCCGAACAGCAGGAGGCTGTCGTAAATCAGGGCAAATAAGCGTCGCCAGAGTGGTGCATTGGGCAGCATGTAGATGTCCACAGTTTTTCTGATGTAAGCAGTATAAGCGACAGGCGCTATAATGGCCGATCGTTTTGTCGATGACTGTGTGATGAAAACTATCCAAATTCGCGGTGCGCGCACCCATAACCTGAAAAATATAAATCTCGATATTCCACGCGACAAGCTGGTGGTGTTTACGGGATTATCGGGGTCGGGAAAGTCATCGCTGGCATTTGATACCTTGTATGCAGAAGGGCAGCGGCGCTATGTGGAATCGCTGTCGACCTATGCGCGCCAGTTTTTGTCGATGATGGAAAAACCCGATGTGGATCACATCGAAGGTTTGTCTCCGGCGATATCCATTGAGCAAAAATCGACTTCGCATAATCCGCGTTCTACTGTCGGCACGATTACAGAAATTTACGATTATCTGCGTTTATTGTTTGCGCGCGCTGGTGAGCCGCGTTGCCCAGAGCACGGCAAGCCCCTGGCGGCGCAGACAGTGAGCCAGATGGTTGATGCAGTATTGGCGATGCCGGAAAACAGCAAGCTGATGTTGTTGGCGCCTGTGATTCGCGATCGTAAAGGTGAACACGCCCACGTTATTGAAAAACTAAAAAGCCAAGGTTTTGTACGCGCAAGAATTGATGGCGTGGTGTGTGATTTGGATGATGCGCCCAAACTGGCCAAAAATATCAAACACACGATAGAAGTGGTGGTCGATCGCTTTAGTGTGCGGCCGGATATGCAGTTGCGCGTGGCGGAATCGTTTGAAACGGCGTTGAAATTGTCCGAAGGTATTGCATTGGTAGTGCCCATGGAGGGCGATCTCACTGCGGCGCAGTTATTTTCAGCAAAGTTTGCCTGTCCGGTTTGTGATTACAGTATCAACGAACTGGAGCCGCGCATGTTTTCTTTCAACAATCCAGCGGGTGCTTGCCCCGGCTGTGATGGCTTGGGGGTGAAACAGTTTTTCGATCCAGATCGCATTGTGCAGTTTCCGGAATCATCTATCAGCGAAGGTGCTATTCGAGGATGGGATAGGCGCAATTTTTACTACTATCAGATGCTGACTTCGCTGGCGGAGCACTACGGCTTTGATGTCGATGTGCCGTGGGAGAAGTTGAAGAAAAAATATCGCGATGTGCTGTTATACGGCTCTGGCGACGAGGATATTTTATTTTCCTATGCCAATGATCGGGGAGATATATACCAGCGTCAGCACCCGTTTGAGGGTATTGTGAACAACATGGAGCGCCGCTACCGGGAGACAGAGTCAAACAGTGTGCGCGACGAGCTGGTGAAATATATCAGCAGCCAACCCTGTCCTGATTGCTCGGGCACGCGCCTGCGTCGCGAGTCGCGCCATGTTTATATTGATGACCGCACTTTGTCGGAGTTGACTGAGTTGCCGGTAGGCGAAGGATTCCGCTATTTTTCTGCGCTAGAGCTGGCGGGAAGACAGGGAAAAATCGCGGAAAAAATCCTGAAGGAAATTCGCGAGCGTTTGTGCTTCCTGGTGGATGTGGGTCTTAATTATTTGACCTTGAATCGCAGCGCCGAAACGCTATCTGGCGGTGAAGCGCAGCGCATTCGTCTGGCATCGCAAATTGGCGCTGGCCTGGTTGGCGTGATGTATATTTTGGATGAACCTTCCATCGGGCTGCATCAGAGAGACAATGAGCGGCTGCTGGCCACATTGATTCGCCTGCGTGATTTAGGCAATACCGTGATTGTGGTCGAGCATGATGAAGATGCCATCAAAGCAGCGGATTTTGTGGTGGACATCGGGCCCGGTGCCGGTGTGCACGGCGGTGAAATTGTTGCCAGTGGCAGCCTGGAAAATATCTTGTCGACCCAGCAGTCGCTGACGGGGCAGTATTTGTCGGGTAAAAAATCTATTGCGGTACCGAAGGAGCGCGTGTTGTTCAATCCGCAAAAGGTTTTGGTGTTGGAAGGCGCATCAGGAAACAACTTGCACCATGTGACGTTAGAAATTCCGCTGGGTCTACTCACCTGTGTGACGGGTGTGTCGGGCTCAGGTAAATCGACACTGATCAATCACACGCTGTTCCCTATCCTGGCAGAGCGTTTGAATGGCGCGAGCACGTTGAAGCCGGCTGCATTCGTGGATGTACGCGGGTTGGAGTTTGTCGATAAGTGCATCGACATAGACCAAAGTCCGATCGGGCGCACACCGCGTTCCAATCCTGCGACATACACCGGCATGTTCACCGCCATTCGTGATTTATTTGCCGGCACACAAGAGGCGCGTTCACGCGGTTATCAACCAGGACGCTTCAGTTTTAATGTTAAAGGTGGGCGTTGTGAGGCGTGCGAAGGCGATGGTGTCACCAAGGTAGAGATGCATTTTTTGCCGGATGTGTATGTGCCGTGTGATGTCTGTCATGGCAAACGCTACAACCGGGAAACTCTGGAAGTGTTGTACAAGGGAAAAAACATTCATGATGTCCTGGAGCTGACGGTTGAAGCGGCGCATGAATTTTTCAAAGCTATCCCGGTGATCGCCAATAAATTGCAAACGCTGCTCGATGTGGGTCTTTCCTATATTCGTCTGGGGCAGAATGCCACCACCTTGTCCGGAGGTGAGGCACAGCGCGTCAAACTGGCCAAAGAGTTGTCAAAGCGCAGCACCGGGCAGACGGTTTACATACTCGATGAGCCGACAACCGGTCTGCACTTTCACGACATCGCTCAATTGTTGACGGTGCTGATGCGTCTGCGTGATCAGGGCAATACCGTGGTGGTAATTGAACACAATCTGGATGTGATCAAAACGGCAGACTGGATTGTCGATTTGGGGCCGGAAGGCGGCTCGGGTGGCGGCCATATTATTGCCGTGGGTACGCCGGAGGATATTGCGCGGGAGGAGTGTTCACACACCGGACGTTTTTTGAAACCGCTGCTGGCTTGAGGCTGGCAGAACACCATAATGCACAATGGGCTCGGTATAATGCCGAGCTGTACCGCAGCGAGGTTCCCATGAGCGAACGCAAAGCCAATATTCAGCGCGACACACTGGAAACGCAGATTCGGGTCGCGATCAATCTCGACGGCAGCGGCAAGACGCATTTTGTCACGCCAGTGCCCTTTTTAGAGCACATGCTCGACCAGATTGCACGTCACGGTTTAATTGATATAGAAGTTGTGGCGGAAGGCGATGTTCATATTGATGATCATCATACAGTGGAAGATATCGGCATTACCTTGGGTCAAGCATTTGCGAGTGCTGTGGGCGACAAGAAAGGTATTTGTCGCTACGGTCATGCGTATGTGCCATTGGATGAAGCCTTGTCGCGAGTGGTGATTGATTTTTCTGGCCGGCCTGGTTTGGAGATGCACGTTGATTTTGTGCGTGGGCGTGTCGGCAATTTTGATGTCGATTTGTTCTACGAGTTTTTCCAGGGCTTTGTCAATCACGCTGGTGTTACCTTGCACATTGATAATTTGCGCGGTGCTAATGCGCATCATCAAATTGAAACGGTGTTTAAAGCATTTGGTCGCGCTTTGCGTATGGCATTGACTCCCGATCCGCGCATGGCTGGTCAAATGCCGTCGACAAAAGGCACGCTGTAATCATGACTTCGACGGTTGCCGTTATCGACTACGGCATGGGCAATTTGCATTCGGTTGCCAAGGCGCTTGAACATGTTGCTCCGCATGCGCGTGTGTTGATCACTGCCGATGTGGCACAGATTCGCAGTGCAGATCGAATTGTGTTTCCCGGTGTGGGTGCTATGCGCGATTGCATGGCAGGCATCCGTCAACGAGGCGTGGATGCTCTGGTGCGAGAAGCTGCTGCACAAAAGCCGGTGTTGGCGATTTGTGTGGGTATGCAAGCCCTGATGAACCACAGTGAAGAAAATGGTGGTGTTGAATGCTTGGGTATACTGCCAGGCCAGGTGCGATTTTTTGGTAATACATTGCAGGATGTCGATGGCACCAGGCTGAAAGTGCCGCACATGGGCTGGAGTGAAGTGCAGCAGCATCCGCATTCTTTGTGGTCTGGCATTCCTCAGAACAGCCGATTTTATTTTGTGCACAGCTATTATGTGACGGCAGATGATCGTTCGCTGGTCGCCGCACAATGCGACTACGGTGTGACACTGGATGCGGCATTACACAGGGAAAACTTGTTTGCAGTGCAATTCCATCCAGAAAAAAGTCACACGGCGGGACTGCAGTTGCTGAAAAATTTTATGAATTGGAACGGGTGTTGTTAAAAATGTTGATTATTCCGGCCATCGATTTAAAAGACGGTGAATGCGTTCGCCTGAAACAAGGACGGATGGATGATTCAACAGTGTTTGGTTCGGATCCGGTGGAAATGGCTAAACGCTGGGTGGATGCTGGGGCGCGTCGTCTGCATCTGGTGGATTTGAACGGCGCGTTTGCGGGTAAACCAGTCAATGGCGATGCCGTTAAAGCCATTGCTAAAGCGAATCCGACACTGCCTATTCAAATTGGCGGCGGCATACGCAGTGCTGACATTATCGAAGCTTATCTGGCGGCGGGTGTGAGCTATGTCATTATTGGTACCAAAGCTGTAAAAGAGCCTGCATTTGTGACAGAAATGTGTCGACAGTTCCCTGAAAAAATTATTGTCGGTATTGATGCGCAAGATGGCTGGGTCGCCACCGATGGTTGGGCGGAAATCAGCAGTGTTAAAGCCGTTGATTTGGCGCGTCAGTTTGCGGGCGATGGTGTGGCTGCCATTGTTTATACCGATATCGCGCGCGATGGCATGATGCAGGGTGTTAATGTTGAAGCAACGGCGGCATTGGCGGAAGCCTGCGGCATTCCGGTGATTGCTTCCGGTGGTGTAACCAATATGGATGATATTCGCGCGTTGAAAGCGGTTGCAGCGCGAGGCGTGCTGGGCGCTATTACAGGTCGCGCCATTTATGAAGGCACCTTGGATCTGGCGGCAGCGCAGCAGTATTGCAGTCAACAGGCATGATTACGCAATACCCGATTCTCAATCGAACGTTTCGCCGCCTGCGGCAAGTGTGGGCTGATCTCAACTCAACGTTGCAAGGGAATGAGCAGTGTCGCTTTGATGCATCACTCAGTGATCGAGATTTGGATCAGTTGCGTCAACTGATTATCAATTGTTTGGCAGCACCGGGTGGTGAATTCGCACGACGAGCGCAGGCAGCGCATATTGGCCATGCTTATATGTCGCTGGATCAACAGGGACGCAAGCGCTTTCTGCAATTGCTGGCCAGTGATTTTGATGCTGATGGTCGCGTGATCAAACAAGCCATTGACAATTATTTGGCTAAGGTTGGTTCCGACGAGGAAGCAAAATGGCGCTATAAATTGAGTAGGGCGCTGGTGGCGCCACGCGCGCAATTGCTGACTTTGTTCAATGCTATGCCACAGGGCATCAAGTTCTTGGTGGATATGCGCAGTGAGCTGTTGGTGTTAACGGCGGGAAATCGTGAACCGGAATTAAGCGAAGTAGAAAAGGATTTGAAACATCTGTTGACCAGCTGGTTTGATATAGGATTTCTGCAACTGCAACAATTAACTTGGCAATCGCCAGCCGCTTTTTTAGAAAAGTTGATTGAGTACGAAGCGGTTCATGAAATCACTAGTTGGGTTGATCTGAAAAATCGGATGGCACCCGATCGGCGGTTGTTTTCCTTTGTCCATCCCAATATGGAGGATGAGCCATTAATTTTTGTGCAAGTGGCATTATGTGAAGGATTGGCGGGTAATGTGCAGACTTTATTGGACACGCATACGCGCGTGCCTGATATGGGAAATGTGGATACGGCCATTTTTTATTCCATTTCCAATGCGCAGAAAGGGTTGTCTGGTATTAGTTTTGGTAATTTTTTGATCAAGCGTGTTGTGGCAGAACTGAAGCGTGAACTGCCGCAGTTAAAAAGGTTTGCAACTTTATCGCCTGTGCCAGGCTTTATGGTCTGGCTGCAAACGCAGGTCGATCACGGCGATTCATTGTTGTTGCCACAAGAAAAACAGGCTGTGGAAACGCTGACTACGGCGCATACCATTGAGGGTGGGCTGAAAGGTATTCTCGCTGTTCCTGCATGGCATCAAGACCGCGAAGTATGCCAAGCATTGCGTCCTGTCTTGCTGCGCCTGTGTGCAGAATATTTGTGTCAGTTGCAGCCCAATAAGCTGCGAGTGTTGGATGGTGTGGCGCATTTCCATCTTGGCAACGGCGCCACCTTGCAGCAAATCCATTGGATGGCAAATGTATCGCCTAAAGGTATGCGGCAATCGGCGGGCATTATGGTCAATTATTTGTATGACCCACGCACGATAGATACTAATAGTGAGAGCTATGTGCAGTCTGGTGCCATCGCCTTCTCTAATGAAATACGCGAGCAGCTGCGCAGGGAAAAAACTGGAAAAGCGTTTATACGAGATGCTGGTTGACGACCTGCAAAACTTGTTTGAAACACTTGGGGTTGCCGCAAACAATATCGCCGCTGTCCATGTATTGATTGCCGCCGTGAAAATCGCTGACCAGTCCGCCCGCCTCTTGAATGAGTAGCAGTCCTGCGGCGATATCCCAAGGCTTCAGGCCCATTTCCCAAAATGCGTCAAAGCGCCCCGCAGCAACATAAGCGAGATCCAGCGCGGCCGATCCCGCGCGCCGTATACCAGCAGTTTGCGCGGCGAGTTCTTCCAGGATTTTTACATAGCCCGGCAATTTATCTCGTTGATGATGCCGAAAAGGAATGCCTGTGCCTAACAGTGCGCCTTCCAGGTTAGTACGTTTGGAAACACGGATGCGGCGGCCGTTCAGTTGTGCGCCCCGCCCGCGGCTGGCAGTAAATTCTTCGCGTGTGACAGGGTTGTAGACCACGGCGTGTTCCAGCTTGCCCTGATATTGGCAGGCAATGGAAATTGCGTAGTGTGGAATGCCGCGAATGAAGTTGGTGGTGCCATCTAACGGATCAATAATCCACACATAATCAGCATCAGTATTGGATGAGCCGCTCTCTTCAGCAAGAAAGCCGTGGTCGGGATAGGTTTTCTGTAGCAGACGAATAATTATTTCTTCGGCAGTTTGATCGACTTCTGTTACGTAGTCGTTATTGCCCTTTTCCGATATAGCAATGAAGTCTAAGCGGTCTGATGCTCGTACAACATGCTCGCCAGCCTGGCGCGCAGCTCGAAGAGCGATATTTAGCATTGGCTGCATAGCGAGGCCACAGAACGGAAATACAGGGGGCGGCTATTGTAGCAGTCTGATGCTTGCGATTAAACGAAATGCTATGGCGGGCTTGATAAATCAGGCACAATAACGCCCTTGCTAATTTTGGTCGTGAGATTGCGTAGGTTTGTCTATGGTGACAGCAGTGACAGGGTCAGCCGTAGTGCTGGACGGCGTAAAAGTGGCTCAGGAAACAGAGTCACAAATTCGGCAGCGTGTAGACAAACTCAAAGCCATCTCTGGCACCACTCCGATACTGGCCACCATCTTGGTTGGTGATGATCCTTCGTCAGCCACCTATGTGCGAATGAAAGGCAATGCCTGTCGCCGAGTCGGTATGGATTCGCTGGCAATCGAAATGCCGCAATCAACGACTACGGAACAGCTGCTAGCACAAATTGATTCGCTGAATAAAAATCCGGATGTGCACGGCATTCTGCTGCAGCATCCAGTTCCTGCACAAATTGATGAGCGTGCCTGCTTTGATGCCATTGATCTAAAAAAGGATGTTGATGGCGTAACCTGCTTGGGGTACGGGCGCATGGCGATGGAGGAGTCGGCTTACGGCTCTGCAACCCCTGCCGGCATTATGCGGTTGCTGGAGGCGTATCAGGTTCCCTTGGCAGGTAAACATGCCGTTGTACTTGGGCGCAGCCCTATTTTAGGCAAGCCCATGGCGGCTATGCTGCTTAACGCTGACTGCACAGTAACGATCTGCCACTCCAAGACGCAGAACTTGGCGGAGCTGGTTGCGCAGGCCGATGTGGTAGTCGCTGCAGTGGGGCGTCCAGCTTTTGTGCCTGGTGCTTGGATCAAAGACGGTGCTGTCGTGGTCGATGCGGGTTATCACGAAGGAGGCATCGGCGATATAGAGCTGGCTTCAGTAATAGATCGGGCGAGTGCGTATACGCCAGTGCCGGGCGGTGTGGGGCCAATGACCATTAATACCTTGATTTTGCAAACGCTTGAGGCTGGTGAGGCAGCACTGGGTGTCCGGTAATTCAGGGGTTGCTGGTATGTCCTACACTCTGCTGCAAAAAGCTTGGCTCTTTGTGCATGACTTGCTGCGCGGCAATCGTATTCGCGTTAAGAAGGGCAATGCGATCAGTATCGGCTTTGCAGAGAGACTGCAGATGGAGAAGGTCGATATTCTGATCAAAGGACAAGATAACCGTCTGGTTATTGGCAGTGGTAGCAGAGTGGCTAAATGCAAGATTCGTATTGATGGCAACCAGCAATCTGTCACGGTGGGTAAAAATTGCGAATATCACGCCGGAAAAATATATCTGCGCTATAACAGATTGCAGAGTATTCAGATTGGTGATGAAACCACCATTGAAGACGCCTACCTGCTCAGCGATGAAGATGCCAGTATCAGCATTGGTCGCGACTGCATGTTTTCGAAGTTTGTGCATTTGCGCGCTGGCGATGGGCACTCGGTATTGGATAGCACTGGCACAAGGATCAACCGTGCTAGGGATATTAAGATTGGAGACCATGTCTGGATTGGCAGAGGGGCTTGTATCTTGAAGGGCGTAGAGGTGCCTTCAGGC
>CAZZNL010000003.1:0-4365 GCA_964655625.1 uncultured Pseudomonadales bacterium | reverse complement strand
GGTAACCCGTCGATTTGAGCGGGCTGGTAGCGCAATAGCGGGTAATCCCGCCACAGTAGTCAGGGAAGAGATAAGTTGGGATAGGAGAATGCTATAAAAGTATTCGTCAAAGGTGGTGGGCACAGAGAAAATAATACAAGTAGTTGTTGACTTGTATTTTGGTCGCCGATAGAATTGCGCCTCTTTTTTGCCGCCCCCGTAGTTTTTTGTTGATGGTAGAGGCAAAAAATAGTGGTAACTTGTTGATTTATTGGAGCATTCTGGTAATGCAGAATCAAAGAATTCGAATCCGCCTGAAGGCATTTGATCATCGACTGATCGATACTTCAACGCAGGAAATTGTTGATACAGCAAAAAGAACGGGTGCTCAAGTTAGAGGTCCGATTCCACTGCCTACGCGAAAAGAGCGGTTTACGGTGTTGATTTCTCCTCATGCCAACAAGGATGCGCGTGACCAGTACGAGATCCGTACGCACAAGCGCATGCTGGACATTGTGCAGCCGACCGATAAAACAGTAGATGCCTTGATGAAGCTGGATTTGGCGGCTGGTGTAGAGGTGCAGATTAGCCTTGGTTAATGCGGTGTCCGGCTTTGCGTTAGTTGAAGCGGGCAGCGAGGTCTGGATGACCTAAAAGAAAATGGCATCGAAAGATGCTCCTTGGTGTAACGCCCTACTTGGGCGGCCATAGCGGGTAACCAGCCCCGTACACGAGAGGTAACAAGATGATTAATGGTTTGGTCGGCCGCAAGTGCGGCATGACGCGCGTATTTACTGAAGATGGGGTGTCTGTCCCGGTCACTGTGATCGAGGTGGAGCCAAATCGAGTTACTCAGGTTAAATCAGTTGATGTAGATGGTTACGCTGCTGTGCAGGTCACAGTGGGTACTCGTCGTCAATCTCGCGTTACTAAAGCGGCAGCGGGTCATTTTGCAAAGGCTGGTGTTGGTGCTGGTCGTGGACTGTGGGAACTGTCTTTCGATGGTGCTGATGTGCCGGCTGTGGGTGCTGAATTGACGGTGTCCTCTTTCGCTGATGGTCAATATGTTGATGTGACTGGCCGGTCGCGCGGCAAGGGTTTCCAGGGCGTTATTAAGCGCTGGAACTTTAGTGCACAAGATGCCACGCATGGTAATTCTCTGTCGCATCGTGCGCCGGGCTCGATTGGTCAGAACCAGTCGCCGGGTCGTGTTTTCAAGGGTAAAAAGATGGCTGGTCACATGGGTGACGAGCAGGTGACCGTGCAAAATCTCCAGGTTGTTCGTGTTGATGCTGAGCGCAATTTGCTGTTGGTACGCGGTGCTGTGCCTGGTGCTCCAGGTGGTGACCTGTTGATTCGTCCAGCGGTCAAGGCTTCCTAAGAGGATTATGCTGTGGAACTGAATGTAGCAACACTCGAAGGTGGCGCGGCTGGCAAGGTTCAGGTGTCTGAATCGACATTTGGACGTGCCTATAACGAAGATCTGGTGCATCAGGCGGTAACTGCGTACTTGTCTGGCGGTCGTCAGGGTTCGCGCGCACAAAAAAATCGCTCGGATGTTAGTGGTGGCGGCAAGAAGCCTTGGAAGCAAAAAGGTTCTGGTCGCGCGCGAGCTGGCAGTACACGCAGTCCAATCTGGCGTACTGGCGGTGTAACCTTTGCTGCGCGACCACAGGATCACAGTCAGAAGCTGAATCGCAAAATGTACCGTGCTGCGTTGCAAAGCATTTTGTCAGAGTTGGCTCGTCAAGATCGCTTGGTTGTGGTTGAAAGCATTCAGTTGGATCAGCCTAAAACCAAGCTGCTGCAGCAAAAGCTGGGTGCTTTGAAGTTGGACAGCGTTCTGATTGTCGCAGATGAAGTCAGTGAGAATTTGTATCTCTCTGCGCGCAATTTACCAAATGTTGATGTGCGCGACGTTAGTGGTGCGGATCCGGTCAGTTTGGTGCGCTTTGATAAAGTGTTGATGACGGTTCCGGCTGTAAAAAGGTTTAATGAGGTGCTGGCATGAATCAGGAGCGTATCTACAAGGTGCTTGTGGGGCCTCAAATTTCTGAAAAATCAACAATGGTTGCCGAACGTGGCGGTAACCAGGTTGTTTTCAAGGTCGCGCTGGATGCTAACAAGCTTGAGATCAAAAAGGCTGTAGAAAAATTATTTAGCGTCAAAGTTGCTCAGGTTCGTGTCTTGCGTATGAAAGGTAAAGTTAAGCGTAATCGCTTTGGTGATGTTCGTCGCAGTGATTGGAAGAAGGCTTATATTCGGCTGGAGCAGGGTCATGATATTGACTTTGCAAGCATGTGATTGCGGAAGGTGAGTTCTATGTCGATTGTTAAGAGAAAACCTACATCGCCTGGCCGCAGATTTGTAATCAGCGTAGTCAACCCTGATCTGCATAAGGGTGCTCCTCATGCGGCATTGGTAGAGCAGAAGCATAGCAGTGGCGGCCGCAATAACATGGGTCGAATTACTGTTCGTCATCATGGCGGTGGCCACAAGCAGCACTATCGTTTGATCGACTTCAAGCGCGATAAGGATGGCATTCCTGCAGTTGTTGAGCGTTTGGAGTATGACCCCAATCGCAGCGCCAACATTGCTTTGGTTTGTTATGCTGATGGCGAGCGACGTTACATTATTGCGCCAAAAGGCCTTAAGGCTGGCGATAAAATTCAGTCTGGCGCTGCGTCACCGATTGTTGCGGGCAACGCATTGCCGCTGCGAAACATCCCTATCGGTGCCAATGTTCACTGCATCGAAATGAAGCCGGGTAAAGGTGCGCAAATGGCGCGTTCTGCTGGGGCCTCAGCGCAGCTGGTTGCGCGTGAGGGGGCTTATGCAACTTTGCGTTTGCGCAGCGGTGAAATGAGAAAAGTATTGTCTGATTGTCGAGCTACTTTGGGCGAAGTCTCAAACAGTGAGCATAATTTGCGTTCTCTGGGTAAGGCTGGTGCAAGTCGTTGGCGTGGTATTCGCCCGACTGTGCGCGGCGTGGTTATGAACCCAGTAGATCACCCGCACGGTGGTGGTGAAGGTAGAACATCTGGTGGTCGTCACCCTGTTTCACCGTGGGGTACGCCAACTAAAGGCTATAAAACTCGTAAAAATAAACGTACAGACGGTCTTATTGTTCGCCGTCGTAACAAGAAGTAAGTGTTGAGAGGATAGGTCTGTGCCACGCTCATTAAAGAAAGGCCCGTTTATAGACCTGCACCTTATGAAAAAGGTGGAGACGGCTGTAGAAAAAAATGACAAGCGTCCGATCAAAACGTGGTCACGTCGCTCGATGATCATGCCTGAGATGGTCGGCTTGACAATTGCTGTTCATAACGGTCGCGCACATGTTCCGGTGTACGTGACAGAAGAAATGGTTGGTCACAAGCTTGGTGAGTTTTCTGTTACGCGTACCTACAAGGGGCATGCTGCAGATAAAAAAGCCAAGTCTGGCGCTAAGAGGTAACAGCTGATGGAAATTTCAGCAACATTGCGCGGTGCGCGCAGCTCTGCTCAGAAAGTACGTCTGGTTATTGATCAAATCAGAGGACAGCACGTCGAAAAGGCGCTGGATATTTTGTCGTTCAGTGACAAAAAAGCAGCTGTGCTGGTGAAAAAAGTTCTTGAGTCCGCCATTGCGAATGCAGAACATAATCAAGGTGTGGATGTTGACGAGCTGCATGTATCAACGGCTTTTGTGGATGAAGGTATGCACATGAAGCGTATCAAGCCGAGAGCCAAAGGGCGCGCCGATAGAATTTTGAAGCGCACATGTCATATCACTGTAAAAGTTGCTGCGAAATAACGCGATAAGTATCGGGAGACCGCAATGGGTCAAAAAGTACATCCAACCGGCATTCGTCTGGGTATTATTAAGAAGCACACGTCGGTATGGTATGCTGACAGTGCATCTTATGCAGATAAACTGCTGGCAGATATCAATGCTCGTTCATTTATCCAGAAAAAGCTTGCCAGTGCGTCAGTAAGCAGGGTTGATATTGAACGTCCTTCGCAGAGCGCTCGTGTGACGATTCACTCTGCTCGTCCAGGTGTAGTCATTGGTAAGAAGGGTGAAGATGTCGAGAAGCTTCGCAATGAGGTTGCGAAAATTCTGGGTGTTCCAGTTCATATTGGCATTGAAGAAATAAAGAAGCCAGATGTAGATGCTGTGCTGGTTGCGCAGAGTGTTGCGCAGCAGCTGGAGCGCCGCGTTATGTTTCGTCGTGCCATGAAGCGTGCAGTACAAAATGCTATGCGTCAAGGTGCTCTCGGAATCAAGATAATGGTTTCTGGGCGTCTGGGTGGTACCGATATTGCGCGTACAGAATGGTATCGGGAGGGTCGAGTGCCTCTTCATACATTGCGTGCGGATATTGACTACGCAACGGCAGAGGC
>CAZZNL010000002.1:24492-25585 GCA_964655625.1 uncultured Pseudomonadales bacterium | reverse complement strand
GCAATACACCGAGCAGCATTAGCCCCAAGAGTGTGGGCGGTGAGAGTGTGCGCAGTGTGTCGCCGAAGGTGTATCGGTAGTGGCCAACCGATTCAAAGCGTCCGCGCTCTACTTGGCCGTAAGCATCAACCAACCACTGTTTTTGTTGTTGCAGCGTGCCACTGATCAATTTTTGCAGGAGGACTGTATCTTGCAGCATGACAGTCAAAGCCGTCAGTCTGCTGATATTGTCTGCTTCAGGACAAATATGGTTGGCCTGTATTTTGGGGTCGTAGCCATTTTTGCCGTGCAGTTGTTCGCATGTCGCGGGCAGCTGCATTTTTGCTAACACTTGGGTTGGCGTTATTGTTGCGCCCAACAAAGTGCTGACCAGGTTGATGTTGTTCACTCGCACCATGGAGGCATTGCGCGGTGTGTAGATGCCGCTCTGTTGCAGGCACAGCGGCAGGGCGGCACACAATACCATCAGCATCGCAACGCCCCAGCGTTTTTGTATCAACAGGTATGCAGCGAGCATTGCGCCCATCCATAGAGCCAGCCCTATATGTTGCGGTTTGGAAAAACCCAGCCCTACTAAACCGATACACAGCAACCAGCTGTTGAAGAGTGCACCGTCGGCGCGCATCAGCACCACCACGCCCAGCAAACTGAGATATAAAAAATACACAGCGGAAAATTCGGTGTAAAACGTATTCAAATACAGCGTGATGCCGGGGTCAGACAAAACCAATGCAGTAATCAAGCCATTGGCCAACAGAGCGGGATACATCCGCTGGCGATAAAAATATAAGCTGGCGAGCAACGCTGTTATTGATAAAAAAACGGCTTTGACAAAGCCGATGGTCTTGATAGAGATCAGCGTTTCGTGGGTAATCAGATTCTTGAGCTTGGCAATTTCAATGCCGATGCCTGTAAACAATAATTCAGAACTGGGAAAGCAGGGTGTATCGACATGCTTGCCCAGCGTGTAACGCCGCAACGGTGCTGCCGGGGTGCCGGTGGTGATGTTGATGATTTTGTCTTCCGGCCAAATTTGGTGACAGGCTTGCAGACGAATCATGTCATAGCTGTTGGCGTATCCCAGGACTGGATC
>CAZZNL010000002.1:0-24482 GCA_964655625.1 uncultured Pseudomonadales bacterium | reverse complement strand
GGCAGGCAATGATGATGAAAATTTGTTGCCAGCCGAGAAAAGAGGATCCATGGGTGTGTTTCATTCTGCTGCCTTGCTGTGATAGGTGTAGCTGTCAAAAATAGTGCCGTCGCCCGATGACCACGGATCGCCGCTCTGCTGCATTTCTTGTCGCAGGCGCTGTTTCATGTCGTCTTTGATGGTTTGAAACTCCGGGTTGTCTGCAAGGTTGTGCAGTTGTGCCGGATCGCGGTCAACCGCGTACAGTTCTTCGGCGGGGCGTTTTTCTGCTGCCAATGCCCAGTATTTTTCGTAGTGCTGGCGATCGGCAATAGTGGCTTTTGTGGGCGAGCCATCGTCAATGTCGGCCAATTCCGGTGGGCGACCAGCGGGCCAGCGATCGGGCGCCAAGTTTTGAATGTAGAGAAATTTGTCGGTATGCAGTGCGCGTGAAGGATAGCCGCGCCCTTGCAGGCGAGCATCGCCGATATGCCGTTCAAAGCCTGAAAAAACGACATTGCGATGCGGATCGATGCGCCCGGATTGTCTGGCAAATAATTGTTGGCGAAAACTTTTGCCGGTCATGGCAGCAGGCGGCGTGATGCCGGCGAGATCAAGAAACGTAGGCGCGATATCGGTGAGGCTGATGAAGTCGGTTACATTTTGATGTTCGGTAATCGCATTGCCCCAGCGCACAGCAAACGGTTCGTGCGTGCCGTATTCGTAGTTGCTGCTTTTAGAGCGCGGAAATGGCATGCCATTATCCGAGGTGTAGACAATCACGGTGTTATCCAGCTCGCCGCGCTCTTCCAGGAGCTGCAAAATTTTTCCCAGTTCATTATCGAAATACTGAATTTCATACAAGTAATCCGCGATATCACTGCGCACCGCTGGCACATCGGGTAGAAACGGCGGCACCACAATTTTTGCAGCGCTAATTTCACCGCTTTTGATGCCGATGCCCGTTTGAAAAGCGCGATGTGGCTCTGTGGGCGAAATCCAGAAAGAAAACGGTTGCCCCGGTTTTTTTTGATCCAAAAAGAGACGCAGATTTTCGAGGTGGTTGATTTGCGAATACTCTGCCGGCGCACCACTTTTTATTTCGTTAAAGGATGGACCTGCCGGGTTGCCCATCAGCGCTTTGCCCGGCCCCCAGCCTTTGCCGGTGTAACCGGTTTTGTAACCGTGTTTTTCCAGAATCTGTTGGTAGGTAGTCAAGCTGCTGGGAAACTCACCCCACAGTTGCGCTGCAGAACCTAAACGCCAGAAGTGTTGGCCGGTGAGAATGGCCGAGCGCGATGCCGTGCAAGTGGGTGCGCTGGTATAGGCATTGCGAAAATAAACACCTTCACTGGCGAGGCGATCAAAGTTGGGTGTTTTAACGGCGGGGTAGCCGGCAAATGATGTGTGTAACCACGATTGGTCGTCTGTAATCACCAGCAAAAAATTGGGCCGTGCAATCGGCTTGGGCGGCGGTGTTTTATTGAAGCCGTAAAAGCCGGACAACAAGCCGACAGCAGCGGCGAGTAGCAGGGCGCGGTGGAAAAGCGATGGACGCAGCAAAAGGATTCTCCTGTACACGGTTTGTCGCGCAGTGCGCATACGGGTGGACGAGCGCCTTGCAGTGTAGCGGTAAGCGCTAGCCGCGTCAGTACGCCCTCGAAACAGGGGTTAAGCTGCTAGAATTCGGCGATCTGTTTTGGGGAAAGCGCGTTCATGCATCTTCATTTTTTGGGAATCTGCGGCACCTTCATGGGCAGCTTGGCGATGTTGGCGCGCGAGCTCGGCCACACCGTGACCGGCTCGGATGCCAATGTCTATCCGCCGATGAGTACGCAGCTGCAGCAGCAGGGCATTGTGATCACCGAAGGCTATGATGCAGCGCAACTGCAACCAGCACCGGATCTGGTGATCGTCGGCAATGCCATGAGTCGCGGCAATGCAGCGGTGGAGTATCTGCTGGATGCGGGGTTGCCGTACACCTCCGGCCCGCAGTGGTTGTGCGAGCATGTGTTGCAGGGACGCTGGGTGTTGGCGGTGGCGGGCACACACGGCAAGACCACGACATCGACCATGCTGGCGTGGATACTGGATTACGCGGGCATGCAGCCCGGTTTTTTAATCGGCGGCGTGCCGCAATGTTTTCCGGTGTCGGCCCGCTTGGGGGGCAGTGATTTTTTTGTGATCGAAGCGGATGAGTATGACAGCGCTTTTTTCGATAAGCGCAGTAAATTTATTCACTACCGGCCGCGCACAGCCATTCTCAATAACCTCGAATTTGATCACGCCGATATTTTTGACGACTTGGCAGCGATCCAAAAACAGTTTCACCATTTGGTGCGCACGGTGCCACAGAGCGGTTTGCTGATTGCGCCCGCTGATTGCGCGGCGTTGGATGCTGTACTGGCGCTGGGTTGCTGGACGCCAGTGCAAAAAACGGGCGCTGGCGGCGACTGGTCGGTGAAAAAACTGCAAGAAGACGGTTCACGTTTTTCGGTGAGCCGAGGCGACGACACCGTGGGTGTGGTGCAGTGGCAGCACAGTGGCGATCACAATGTCAGCAATGCGTTGGCGGCAATAGCTGCGGCGCACCATGTGGGTGTCATGCCGGCAGTGGCCTGTGAAGCGTTGAGTGCTTTTGCGGGTGTCAAGCGGCGTTTGGAGTTATTGTGTGATGTGAAAGGTGTGCGAGTTTATGATGACTTTGCGCATCATCCCACAGCGATCGCCACAACCTTGAACGGTTTGCGCCGACGTGTAGGCGACGAAAAAATTATCGCCGTACTGGAGCCGCGCTCTAACACCATGCGTATGGGTGTTTTTCGTGAGCAGATTGCGCCGGCTCTGGATGCGGCGGATGAAGTAATTTTTTATCAGCCGAGCAATGTCGATTGGGCGTTGACTGATGTGGCAGCGCAGTGTCGTGCGCCCGCGCAAGTGGTGAATGATATTGCGTCGCTGTCGACTGCGTTGGCAGCACAAGCAGGCCCTGTGCACATTCTTATCATGAGTAATGGCGGTTTTGGTGGGTTGCATCAGCGCTTGGTGAGTGCCTTGCGTGAAGTGTAGGCAACCTGAGAGGGTGTGGCACTGGCTTGGTCGCGCAGCGTTTGCGACACTGTTGTTGTGGTTGGTGTTAGAAGGTGTATACCGCATGGGTTTTGTGTGGCTGATTCCCATGCGCGAAGAAGTCAGCCTCTTGCATTACATGGCCTGGTTGGTGGATCAAAAAAACTTTGTTCCCTATCAAGATGTTTTTGAAACGGCTTTTCCCGGTTCGCTGTTGTTTCATATAACCATAGGTCGTGTTTTTGGCTATAGCGATCACTCTTTCCATGTTGCGGATTGGCTATGGTTGTCAGCTTTGTTGTGTGTGACTTGGAAAATGCTGCGTATTTTTTCTGCGCGCATCGCTTGGGTGGGCGTTGCAGCATTTTTCGCAACCTACTATCAGCACGGTGCGGCCATGACATTGCAGCGCGATTACGTCGGTCTTTTGCCGATTGCGTTGTCATTGTGGTTGGCGCTCTATACGCCATTGCATTGGCGGTGGCGTGCAGGTTTGATGGGCTTGCTATTGGCGATTGCGGCGTCGATGAAGCCGCATCTGTTGCTGGCGACGCCAGTGCTGTTGTATGTCCTGCTGTTTCCAGCCGTTACGGTGCTGTCATGGCGGTTGCGCGTCGAACTTTTATGTATCGGATTGGGTGGATTTTTCAGCGGTATTTTTTTACTGGGTCTTTGGTTGTATCGACATCAAGGATTGCAGCATTTCATCGCTATGGTGACGGAGTATTTGCCGTTGTATATGAATGATGATGGTATTCGCACTACAGCGTGGATGGGTTTGCGCACGGTGGCATTTGAAAACTGGATTGATGCGCATATTCCACAAGATCTCGGCGGTGCTTTGCCGATACGCAGCGGTGCTGCATGGCAGATGGCGAATATCGGTGGCACGCTGCTGGAAGCATTGCTGGGTTGGCTTCTGTGGATAGTGGGCGGTGCGTATTGTGGATTGAGAAAAACGCAGCGTGGCAGCCAGGCGCGGCAACTGGTGATAGCGTTACTGTGCTTGTGTGGCTTGTTTTGGCTCTATCCTGTATTGGCCAATAAGTATTGGAATTATCACTGGATGCCCTACCGCTATTTCGCCTTGCTGTGCGGTGTGCTGGTCTTGTTGCCGGCAACAAAAAAAACAGTGTGGACACAAAGCGCAGCGCTGATAGCGATGGCGTGGTTGGCATGGTTGTTGGCGGGAAAATTGCCACCCGCGTCAGGAGAAAAACCTTTGGATGTGCTCTCGGTGTGGTATCAGCGCGGTTTTGCGCCAGAACGTTATCCCGAGCATGATCTGGCTGCATTTTTGCGCCAGCATTTGCGCGCTGGCGAAACTGTGCAAGTGCTGGACGAGGGTGGTATTGCCATGCATGCGCTGCTGGAGGCGCAAGCATTACCGGCCACGCCGTATTTAAGTTATCGCCAGTTGCTGGTGAATGAAAACACGCCATTGGTACAGCAAATACGCGAGCAATTCATGACGCTGTTAATGCGCAAGCCGCCGCAATTGATCATTGATACCCATACCGCTCCGCGTGCAGATTTTTATGGCGCACCGTATCAATTTCCTGCGCTGGATGCCCTGCTGCGCGAGCGTTATCACACGGTGATGAACCAGTGCAATGCTGTGCGCTGTTTCCTGACCATTTGGGAAAGAAATCCATAGTGAATGTTTAATTGGCAGACCCGAGCGCGCCGAGTATGATCGAGCACAGAGAGAGGAATGACCGAGCGATGAATGACAGGGCGATGAATAACAAAGCAACAAAACCGGCAGCATTGACAGAGCGTATTCGCAGCGCCAGCGGCAAAATGCGGAAATCAGAAAAGAAAGTCGCTGACTATGTGCTGGCGAATCTGGCGGGTGTAATCAATATGCGTATTGTCGATTTGGCTGCACAGGCGGATGTGAGTGAGCCCACGGTGGTGCGATTTTGTCGCGCGGTGGGCGTGGAGGGCTTTCAGGATTTCAAACTGGCACTGGCACAGGAACTGGCGGCGGGATCGGGTTTTGGCAAAGAGGCCATTACCGATACCGATTCCATTGCTGATTTCAGTCGCAAAATTTTTGATTCCACCATCGCCACCTTGCTGAAAGTTCGCGACGGACTGCAAGCTGCCAGTATTCATCAGGCGATCACAGCGCTGACGCAGGCCAATCGTGTGGAATTTTATGGCCATGGCGCGTCGGCAGCGGTAGCCGCTGACGCACAGCACCGCTTTTTTCGTTTGCGCTTGGCTGCTGCTGCGTATTCCGATACCCATATCCAAACCATGTCGGCGCTGTCGCTGCAAAAAGGCGATGTGGTAGTGGCGATTTCGCAATCGGGCAGAACGCGTTCCCTGGTGGATACCATGGAGTTAGTGAAAGACATGGGAGCCATTGTGATCGGCATGGCACCTTCCGGCACGCCGGTTTCTGCAGCGGCGAGTATTCCCATTTGTATTGATGTGGAAGAGGAATTTGAAATTTATACGCCGCTGTCTTCGCGCATTGCGCATTTGGCCGTGATTGATGTGTTGGCTGTCGGCGTAGCGCAGCGCAAGGAGCCGCGCCTGCAAGGGCATCTCTATCGTCTGCGCGCCGGGTTGCAATCTTTGCGTTTGTCTGACGAGAGTGCGGATCACTGAGCTGCACATGAATTACGCTGCGGATATCATCATTCCGGTTTTCAACGAGAGGGAAAATTTGCCGGAATTGTTGCAGCGTTTACGCGCCTTGCCGCTGGCGGAAACTTATCATTTGATTTGTGTCGATAACGGCTCGACAGATGGCAGCGTGGCGTATTTGCAGCAGCAGGCGGATGTCACTTTGCTGCAACATCGCAGCAATCGCGGTTACGGTGCATCACTGCGCAGCGGCATGCAGGTGGCGCGAACAGATCGCTGGATAATTATTGATGCCGACACGGAATATCCGCCGGAGTGTATTCCGGTATTGTGTGAAAAATTGCAACAAGTTCCAGTGGTGTATGCCAGTCGTCTGCTGGGAAAAAATTTGCCTCAACAAGTGGGAATGCCATGGTTGCAGTGGTGGGGCAATCGTTTGATTTCTGGGTTGTACAGTAAATTGTTTGGCATCCCGGTGACAGATTTGTACACAGGCTGTAAAGCCTTGCGGCGCGAATGCCTGCAAGGTGTGATGCTGCAGCGCGATGGCTTTGAGCAGGTGTTGGAGCTGGCGGTGCAGTTGGCCGCCAGAGGATTTTCCATCGTCGAAGTGCCGGTGACTTTCTCGCCGCGACGGCACGGTGTATCCAAAATGCGGCATATCAGTGAAACGGTAAAATATTTTTTCTGGTTGTTGTATTACCGTATTTACGTACGCGCCTGTTCTGCGCAGCAGGGTAATGCATGATGGGTAACAATAGAAAGCTTTGGGGATTAATCCCGGCCGCTGGCAAAGGCACACGCGCTGCGCCGTACACGGTCACGCAACACAAAGCTTTGTTGGATGTTGGCGGAAAACCTAACATCGAGCGCATTATTGCCATCATGCGCGATGATTTGCAGATAGAAGATATTGTGATTGTGGTGGGCCATCTCGGCGGCAGTTTGCGCCGTCATCTCGGTGACGGTAGTCGGCTGCGTGTGCGACTGCACTTCATTGAGAACGAACAATTGGAAAAAGGCTGGGCGTGGTCAGTGCTGTTGGCGCGCCCATTGCTTGCGGATTATTTCTGCATCATGTTGTGCGATGAAAGTTATCTCAGCTCCAATCATGCAGCGCTGTTGCAGGCACCGTGGTCTGACGCGCTGTTTACTTGTGCGGGCCTGCATGTCGATGATGAAGCGTTAATCAGAAAAAATTATGCCATTGTCCAGCAGGATGGCGTGTTGCAGCAGTTGATCGAAAAGCCATTGACGATTCCGAATGATGTCATGGGCAGCGGCACGTTTATCTGTTCGGCGGATATTTTTCAGCATATTGAGCAAGCCTATCAGCACTTGCCGGTGGTGGATTTTGTCACGCTACTGGACGGTTTGTTGGCTGCCGGTGAGCGAGGGCTTTTCTTTCCCTTGTCCGGCACTTACGTCAATATCAATGACCGCGATTCACTGGCCTTGGCGCGCTACCACGATCGCGATTTGCATTTTGCACAGAGCAGCAAGGCGTTGCTGGTTTATGCGGAGGGCGATGAAGAAGGGCTGTCTTTTACGCTCGCGCGTTATCGAGAACTTGAGTTGTTTAATGCCATTGTTGTGGTGCTGCCAGCGCACAGTAGTCTGTTGGAACAGGTGCAGGCGGCGGGTGCAACGGCCGTGGTGTGTCCGCCGGGTTGTGTGCGCTACGGTGAAAAATTGCGCTATGCCCTGCAACAGAACACGGCGGATATTGTGGTGCTGACGGAGGCGGATTACTCCTTTGCCAGTCGCGATGTCAGCAAATTGTTTGCCTATTTGCGCGATGCCGACATGGTGGTGGGCACGCGCACCACGCGTCAGCTGATCGAGCAGGGATCAACGATGCGCGGTGCCGTGCGTTTTGCACATGCTGCACTGGGAAAGCTGGTCGAGCTGCTGTGGTGGGATCGCGAGGCGCGTTTCACTGATACCGGCTGCACTTTGCGCGCTTTTTGGCGCAGCACTTGGCAGGTGATAGCCGAGGATTTGCATGCGCCAGGCCCAGAGTTTTCAGCAGAAATGCTGATCGCCTGCCTCGATGCCCGCCTGCGAGTGATTGAAATTCCGGTTAATTATTTCAATCGCAGCACGTCACAAATTCTTGCCTACCGCAACCACCGCAGCTTCTGGGCTTTTTTGCAGTTGATTGTAAAAAAACGCTTTAGGTTGTAAAAACAGTTTAGATTGTAAACGCGCGTTAGGTCAGGCGTGGCGATTGCATAGCACCATCGCATTGATGCGCCGCGTCAGCATATTGTATTCGCGTGTGGGGCGATGCAGTAATTGCATATCGGGATAGCGCCGCACCACGGCGATGGTGGTGACTTGCGCAATCAGTTTGGCGATAGCGTGGCCGAGGCAGTAGTGTGCGCCGAGACCGAAACTGAGCGCTTTTTCCAAATTGGTGCGCTCAGGATTGAATGTCAATGGTTCCGGGAACACGCTAGCATCATGGTTGCCAATCGCCATCATGATCTGCACGATTTCTCCTTTCTGGATTTTCTGTCCTAGCAATTCCATGTCTTCTGCGGCAAAGCGAAAAAAGCCGCGATTGCCAAAAGTGTTCAAACGAAAAGTCTCGTCGATCAAGTTCTGCACTTTGTCTTCATGGGCGAGCAGCCAGCGCCCCCACTGTGGATTTTGCGTCAGCACATAAAAAATATTGAGCAGATAATCGAAGGTGGTATCGACGCCGGCTGCGAGTAGAGAACCCACCAATCCCAGTGCTTCGTTTTCAGTGAGGCGATCGCCATTTTCGACGTGGTTCACCAGTGTAGAAATAAAAGTATCGTCGGGATGCTTTTGTTTTTCTGCAAACAGGTCGCGCAGTTGTTGGATGCCGCGCTCAGCCGCCACAGTATCGATATTGTCCACTTCGGGACTGAAGGCATTGATGATGGCGTCACCCAGCGCATGAAAATCGTTGCGCATCGCATCGGGAATGCGGAAGTAGATTGCCATGGCATTGATGGGAATCTGGCGACACAGTTTTACCAAATCCAGTTGGCCGTTTTGGTCATAGCGATTGAGCTGTTCTTCGGCCAAGGCTTCAATGGCTGCGCGCGCTTCAGAGACAAAGCGCGGCGAAAAAGCCGGTGCCACCAGTTTGCGCACGCGGATGTGATCGGCAGGCGGCACTGCCATCAGCAGGCTGGCGAGCAGGTTGTCGAGCGGGCTGTCAGCCTGGAGGGTGGGTGCAAATTTCCACAAGCGAAAACAATGGCTCAGGCGCTCGTCTTTCAGGCACTGCATCATTAACTCGTGCGAGCCGGACACGTGCCAGCCGAGTGTGTGCGGCGACCAAATGATCGGCTTCTCGTCGCGCATGCGACGATAGACGGGATAAGGATCTTCTATAAAGGAGAGCTTGCGCGGGTTGTAGGCGGGAAACAGCGGTTTGGTGAGCAGGCTGCGTACCAGGTAGATGCCGATGCCGATTTTCTGCCCGATACTCAATTTCATGAACAATGCCGTTGTGCTGTTGCCGATTTCTGCATGGTATCACCGCGATTTAGTCTGTCATTTGTGAGCTGCACCTAAGACATTCCGAGGGGCGCATTTTGATAAGATGGCGCACCCCAAAATCAGGCTCGAGAATTGTTATGACCGTATCCCTCAGCACCCGCATCACCGATCTGCTCGGTTGTCAGTATCCGATCATCCAGACTGCCATGGGCTGGGTTGCGGATCCGCGTTTGGTGGCGGGTACCTGCAACGCCGGTGGTTTTGGTTTTCTAGCCGGCGCGACAATTCCGCCGGAGCAGATGGAAGCGGCAATCCTGAAAACCAAGGAGCTGACCAACAAGCCCTTCGGTGTGAACTTCCATATGTACCAACCCAATGCGCCGCAAATTGTCGATATGGTGGTGCGCCACGGCGTGCGCGCGGTGAGTTATTCGCGCTCGCCCGGCAAGGACATGGTGAAGAAGTTAAAGGACGCTGGGGTGATTTGCATGCCCACTATCGGTCTGCCCAAACACGCGGCCAAGGCCATCGAGATGGGCGCGGATGCAGTGACCATTCAAGGCGGCGAAGGTGGCGGTCATACCGGTGCAGTGCCGACGACGCTGCTGGTGCCGCAGGTGATCGATGCTTGTGCCGGTAAAGTGCCGGTGTTGGCGGCGGGCGGGTTCAAGGACGGTCGCGGTTTGGTGGCAGCAATGGCCTGGGGTGCCGATGGCATTGCCATGGGCACGCGGTTTCTGCTCACGCAGGAGAGCCCGGTGCCAGAGGCGACCAAGCAGCGCTACCTCGCGTGCAAGAATCCGGCCGAGATCATTGTCTCCACCGCGCTGGACGGCATGCCGCAGCGCATGATCCTCAATGAATTCTTGGGCAGTATTGAAAAGGCGAGCGCTCTGCGTAAGTTAGTGCTTGCTCTGCAAAACGGTCTCAAATATCGGGCGTTGACCGGTGCCAGCTTTCTCTCGTTGTTTCAGTCCGCCATGGCCATGGCCAAAGACGACGATATGACCTTGTCGCAAGCGATGTTCTCGGCTAACGCGCCGATGATTATTCAGAAGGCGATGGTCGAAGGTCGCCCGGCTGAAGGTGTGCTGCCGTCCGGCCAGGTGGCGGGAACTATTGACGATTTGCCGACCTGTGCTGAGTTAATTGCGCGCATCGTCAGCGAAGCGGAGGCGCGTTTGCAGGTGTTGGCAGGGCGCGTCAGCTAAATAACCCTGATTTTTTTGGGTAGATATAGCGAGATTCATCGGGTAGGATTCCCGCCTCTTCCGGATAGACACCGGACAAACACGAGGCGTTTTTCATGTTTTTTACCCGTCGCTCCCTTGCGAGCCTTCATGCGGAGCCATCTCGCTCCGAGCAACCCTGCCCTCAGCGTCGCCGCTTATTGAAAACGTTTGCTGGTAGCGCCGCTCTGTTGACAGCGCCTGGCTTGGTGCAAGCCGTGCCATTAGCTGGCAAGCAGCGCTCGCTGTCATTCATTCATACCCATACCGGCGAGCAGGTGTCATTGGTTTATAAAGTGGGTGAGAAATTTCTGCCCAAATCGATGGTCAGCATTGCGCATTTGATGCGCGATTTTCGCAGTGGCGATGTGCACCCCATCGATCCCGCATTGCTGGATACCTTGTGGCAAGTGCAACGCAATCTGAAAAATACACGCCCGTTTGAAATCATCTCCGCCTACCGCTCGCCAGCGACCAACAGCATGCTGCGCCGTCGCAGTGCCAATACCGGTGTCGCCAAGGACAGCATGCACCTGACGGGTCGCGCTATTGATATTCGTCTGCCGGGTTCCGCACTCAGTGATGTGCGCGATGCCGCCAAAGAACTGAAGCTGGGTGGCGTGGGTTATTACGCGCAGTCAGATTTTGTGCACGTCGACACCGGGTCTGTACGCTACTGGTAAGACTTGCGCGCGGTCGCCAACGCAGCGATCAGCTTGGCATCCTGCCCATAAATATCCTGTAGAAAAACAGCCTTGCCCTGGTCGTCGACATTGGCGGTCAGATACAGCAAGAGCACGGGGATACGCTCGCTGAGTGCAAGGTGCTGATCTCGACCTCCGGTCGCCAGTTTTGCGCGCACGCGCGCTTCGTCCCATTCGCCTTGTGATGTCAGTGCGTACAGCGCCATGGCCATGGGATTGCCGAGGCGCACGCAGCCGTGACTGAGATCGCGCCGCTCGCGGTTAAAAAATGATTTTGACGGTGTGTCGTGCATATAAATGGAATCGTCATTGGGAAAAACAAATTTCAGCTCGCCCAAGGCGTTTTGTCTGCCAGGGCGCTGCCGGATACGGTACGCACCGTGGACAAGACCCACATACTCCGCTTCACCCACCGCACTGCCCTGTGAAATGCCACGGCCATCGACCAATTCCATGTCTTCATGCGCGAGATAGAGTGGGTTCACTGCCAGCTTGGGCATGATCTCTTTGGTGGTGATGCTGCGCGGTACGTTCCAGTAAGGATTGAATACGACAGCGCTGAGGTTTTTGACCATCAAGGGCGTGGCATTTTTACCGGCTTTGCCTACTACCACCGGCATTTGCAGTACAGGTTTGGCTGTGCCGCTTTCTTGCGCGTAGCCCCACAGGGTAAATTGCGGCACGTTGATAATAATGAAGCGCTGTAGAAACAGGTTGCGATCCAGCCAGCGCAGGCGTTCCATGGCGAGTTCGATTTGTTTGACGCGAGTGGGCAGCGACACCATCAAGTTGTCATAGGTTTGTTTGCCGATAACGCCGTCGGGAATCTGGCCGTGCTGCCGCTGGAAATGCTTGACGCCTTCGACAATCGCGCCGGTGTAGTGCTCGGTCGTGGGTGCGGAGGCATCAGGCGTGTGGTCGCCCAACAGAATCAGCCAATTTGCCAGCGCTGGTGTACCGCTCCACTGCTCGCCGGGATTCAGCTTTTTTTTCGGCAGCGGCGGCAGCGCAGGTGCTGACGGATACTGCTTGGCCAGAATACGGTATTCAACCAGCAGGCGGCGCAGCTGCGTGTAATGAGGTGCCGCTGGGCGCACGGCAGCAATTGCACTGTCTAAGTCAGTAGCAGTCAGCACTGTTTGCACTTGTTGGGGCAGAGCGGCCTGTTGTGCGGTGGTGTCGATGGACATACCGATCGCTCGCGGATCGATGCGCCCGACACTCAAATCGCGCACATATTGGGCAAAGTGTTGGCTCAAGCTCAGATCAAAAGTGGCCAGCTGTTGATCGCTGCCGGGTTGCTGCTGCAGTGTTTGTGCGCTGTGTTGCAAGGCATTCACGGCGTAGTCGCCGACATGCAGTGCATCATCATCGGCATGACTGAGGATCTCAATAGCCTGGGTCGCCCGTGCGGAAGGTTTGTTGCCATCCAGCCACAAGGGAGAAAATTGGCGCGCCTCGTAGAGGTTGCGCAGTGCGGGCGACACCTGTTGAGCAATTTCTGTGCTGGGGCTTGCCACCAGTGTTGTACTCAGCAGCAAGAAAAAAAACATGGAAAAGATGCGTGACACGGCGGTTGCGTCCCTGTGCTGGTGCGACAAAACTCGATAGCGGTGATGATAGCGTAAATGCTGGTGCGATTGGTTTGCCGTCGGGCGGGCTGGTAATATCTGCGCTATTCCAGAGAGAGGTCATTATGAGCAAGCCATTTACTACCAGTATCGACAGCCACGGCATCGCTGAGTTGGTTTTTAACAAACCGCCTGTCAATGCGTTCACATCACAAGGCTGGGCCGATATTGCAGCGGAAATTGCTGCGCTGGGTGAAAACAGCCAAGTGAGGGTGATCATTATCGCCGCAGAAGGTCGCGGGTTTTGTGCGGGTGTCGATATCAAAGAGTTGGCAGCCGATGGCAACTTGATCACACGCGTGAACAAAGGTAATTACGATACGTTCAAAGCTATTCATCGCAACCCAAAACCCGTGATTGTTGCTGTGCACGGTTTTGTCTTGGGTGGCGGTATCGGTATTTCCGGCGCTGCGGATATTATCGTGGCATCGGAGTGTGCGACATTTGCGGTGCCGGAAGTGGATCGCGGTGCCATGGGTGGTGGTGCACATTTGCAGCGTATGTTCCCGGTGCAAAAAGTGCGTTACATGTATTTCACGGGTGAAGCGATTACCGCGCAAGAGGCGTACCGCTTGGGCGCAGTGGAAAAAGTGGTGCCGCGCGAACAGTTGCGCGAAACAGCGCGCGAAATTGCATTGAAAATTGCAGTCAAAAGTCCAGTGATGATCGCCTTGGCGAAAGAAGCGCTCACAGGTATAGAAGATGGCAATTTGGAAGATAAATATCGCTGGGAGCAAGGCTTTACTCTGCAAGCTTATAGCGATAAAGACTCGCAGGAAGCGCGCGATGCCTTTGTCGAGAAACGCGAAGCAAAATTCTGATGGTAAAGGCGCAGTTGCTGCGCCTTTTTTCTGCTGGAGGTAACGATGAGCAAGCGTGTCGCAGTGGTATTGTCCGGGTGTGGCGTGTATGACGGCACAGAGATTCACGAAGCCGTGTTGACCTTGTTGTCTCTGTCACAGGCAGGGGCTCAGGTGCAATGTTTTGCGCCTGATATTTTGCAGATGCATGTAGTCAATCATCTCACCGGTGAAGTGGCCGTTAACGAAACGCGGCTGGTGTTGGTGGAAGCGGCGCGTATTGCGCGCGGCAATATCAAACCCGTGAGTGCAGCCAGCATCGATGACTTTGATGCGCTGATTGTGCCAGGTGGATTTGGTGCAGCAAAGAATCTCTGCGATTTTGCCGTCAGCGGTGCGGCCATGACTGTGCAAGCGGATTTTCTGCACTTTGCACAAGCCATGCACAAAGCGGGAAAACCTATCGGCTTGATTTGTATTGCGCCGACGATGGCGGCGGCCATTTGCGGTACCGGTGTGCGCGCCACCATAGGCAATGATGCCGAAACGGCTGCGGCCATGCAGGCCATGGGCGCGGAACACTGCGCATGCACCGTGCATGAAACTTGTGTGGATCGTGAGAATAAGTTGGTGACGACACCGGCGTATATGTTGGCGCATTCCATCGCAGAGGCAGCCAGCGGTATTCATAAATTGGTGGATGAGGTGTTGGCGCTGGCGTGAGTGAATATGTTGAGCGCACACAAAGGCGCGCAACCATTGCCGCCGTGGCGTAGTGAGCAAGTATTTTTTTCTGCAACACAGTGGTACGCCAGCTTCTTGCAGGGTATTCATCAAGCAAAACATGCCATTTGTTTGCAAACGTATATTTTTGAACTCGATACGGTCGGTGAACCCGTGTTGCAGGCGCTGTGCGCTGCAGCAGAGCGCGGCGTTGCCGTGCGCGTCATGGTCGATGGTGTTGGGTCAAGTAAAGCTATTCCTTTTTTGAAGGTGCGATTGGAGCGAGTTGGCGCACAGTTTCAGGTTTTCCATCCGCTGCCATGGGCCTGGGTATCAGACCGTGCAGAGCACAGTGGGATGCGGCTCCGTTTTTTCCAGCGTTTGTTACGAGTGAATAATCGCCAGCACAGCAAGTTGTGTCTGGTTGATCATGAATATGCGTGGGTGGGGAGTTTTAATATCACCGACGATCATTTGGAGAATAATGGTCGCGGGCAAGACTGGAAAGATTGCGGCGCACAAGTAACCGGCGAGCGCTGCCGTTTGCTGCGGGAATTTTTTGACGCCGTATGGTTCGATGATGTAAAAAAATTGTCGCCATATTTTTTGTTTCATCCTATGACCAATTTCAGCAAAGACTTGCGCAGGCGACGCTTGCGAGTATTGCTGCAACATATCCACGCTGCGAAACGGCAGGTGTGGATTGTTAGTGCCTACTTTTCGCCGGTGCCTCGTATTGTGAGAGCATTGAAAAAGGCGGCGCGGCGTGGCGTGGATGTGTGCGTTATGACGCCTGCGCATTCCGATGTGAGATTTTTTCCTGCGTTGGCAAGCACCTACTATGCGGATTTGCTGCGCGCAGATGTAAAAATTTACGAATATGAGCAAGGGATTCTGCACAGCAAACTCATGTTGGTGGATGACAATGTGTTACTGGGCAGCAGTAATATGAATCATCGCAGTATTTTGCATGACACGGAGCTGGATATTTCCTTGTTCTGTGCGTCATCACGAGCGCAGGTGATACAGGATTTCTCTCAAAGTCTGATTCAGTGTCGTGAAATTACGTTGAAAGATATGGGCAGGTTTCGCACTTGGCTGTTGTTGATAGGGCAGATACCGCGCTTGCTGCGATACTGGCTGTAGGTTTTGCTGTGCGTGTACTCTCTTACAATATTCACAAAGGGTTTTCGCTGGGCAATCGCGCATTGGTTCTGGAAAAAATTCGCTGTGCGATTCGAGAGACGGGCGCGGATCTGGTGTGTTTGCAGGAAGTGGTGGGAGAAAATCGCAGGCATGCTGCGGTGTTTAGTCAATGGACAGACCAGCAGTTTGAGTTTCTGGCCGATCAGGTGTGGGATTACAAAGCGTATGGCAAAAATGCCGTTTACGATCACGGCCATCACGGCAATGCGATTCTGAGCAAAGTGCCTATCGCGCAGTGCTGCAATCACGATGTCAGTATCGTGCCTTTGTCGCAGCGCGGCGTGCTGCACGCAGTCACGGAAGAAGGCGTGCATGTTCTGTGCGTGCATTTGGGGCTGCTGTCCTTGGAGCGTCGCTATCAGCTGCAGCGATTGGGGTCTATCTTGGCGCGTATTCCTGCTCATGCACCGATGATCCTGGCGGGAGATTTCAATGACTGGAACGAGCGCTCGCACCACCGTCTGCTTCAGTGGGGCTTGCATGAGGCGCTACAGCACAGCACGGGCCGCCTGCCGCGTACTTTTCCGGCACATTTTCCGGTGCTGCGCATGGATCGCATCTACTACCGCAACGTGCGTCCGCTGGCCGCCCGCTGTCTGCGCGGCGACGGCTGGCAGCAGCTGTCGGATCACTGCCCGCTGTACGCGGAGTTCGCGCCGCTATTGTGAGCCCCGCCACCTTTGCGTAAACTGGCAGACCCGTTAAATAGCGGGTGCATGGCGTTTCGGCATGCGCCCATCTCGCTGTAATCCGGTTGGAACCATGGCTCGCATCACTGTAGAAGATTGTCTCGAATACGTTGAAAACCGCTTTGAACTGGTCATGGTGGGCACTAAAAGAGCGCGCCAGTTGGCCGTTAAAGGCAAAGAGCCAATGGTGCCTTGGGAAAACGACAAGCCCACCGTGGTGGCTCTGCGTGAAATCGAACTGGGACTGATTACACCCGAAGTGCTCGAAGAGCAGCCAGAAGATCGCTTCAAGCATCTGGCGGAGCGCGCTTATGACCACGCCAACGCGCCGGATGACGACGCCGACTGAGAGTCTCGGGAGGGTCGGCTGATTGCTAGCCATTGATACGTTTTGTCACAAGCTCTCCTATCTTCCGCCATCGCAAATCCAACAGATTCGGCGCGCCTACTTCTACTCTGAACAGGCGCACGACGGCCAGACGCGTCGCAGCGGCGAGGCCTATGTCACCCATCCGCTGGCTGTTGCCGGCATTCTTGCAGACCAGAAGCTGGATCACTACAGCATCATGGCTGCCCTGCTGCACGACGTTATCGAAGACACAGGCATCAGCAAAACCGCTTTGACCGAACAGTTTGGTGAGACAGTGGCGGAGCTGGTGGACGGTGTCAGCAAACTGACCCAAATCGAGTTCAATTCCAAGGCGGAAGCGCAAGCGGAAAACTTTCAGAAGATGGCCATGGCCATGGCGAAAGATATCCGGGTGATTTTGGTCAAATTGGCCGATCGTCTGCACAACATGCGCACGCTCGGGGTGCTCAAGCCGGACAAGCGGCGGCGCATCGCCAAAGAAACACTGGAAATCTATGCGCCGATTGCCAATCGCTTGGGCATGAACGGTCTGCGCGTGGAGTTTCAGGATCTGGGTTTTCAGGCCATGTATCCCATGCGCGCGCGGCGGATTGCCGCAGCGGTACGCGCCGCGCGCGGTCATCGCAAAGAAGTCGTCAGTAAAATCGAAGAGAGTATTCGACATTGTCTGGAGCAGGAAGGCCATGCGGCTGAAGTCAGCGGCCGCGAGAAAAACCTGTACAGCATTTATCAAAAGATGCGCAGCAAGCGCAAATCGTTTGCCGACATTATGGATGTCTACGCTTTTCGCATCGTGGTAGACAGTGTAGATACTTGTTATCGCGTGCTCGGTGCAGTGCACAGTCTCTACAAGCCGATACACAGTGAATTCCGCGATTACATTGCCATTCCCAAAACCAATGGTTATCAATCCTTGCATACCGTGTTGATCGGCATGCACGGCCTGCCGATTGAAGTGCAGATCCGCACGCGCGAGATGGATGTGGTGGCCGAAAGCGGCATAGCGTCGCATTGGCTGTACAAAAGCGACGACGACAGCAAGCCGCCTGCGAGTGCAGTGCGCGCACGTGAGTGGATCAAAAGTTTGCTGGAGTTGCAGCAGCGCGCCGGCAATTCCCTGGAGTTTATTGAACACGTCAAGATCGATTTGTTTCCCGATGAGGTGTACATCTTCACGCCACACGGTGAAATCATTGAACTGCCTGTGGGCGCAACGGCGGTCGATTTTGCTTATGCCGTGCATACCGATGTCGGTCATCGCTGTGTCGCCTGTCGCATCAATCGTCAGTTGGCACCGTTGTCACAGCCGCTACAAAGCGGACAGACGGTGGACATTGTCACGGCAGAAGGCGCACAGCCGAATCCTGCCTGGCTCAATTTTGTCACTACCGGCAAGGCGCGCAGTGCTATTCGTCATTTTTTGAAAACCCAGCGTCATGCAGAGTCTATCGAGTTGGGGCGGCGCTTGTTGGAAAAAGCCCTGCTCAGTATGGGGCAGAGCGTCGATGCCTTGGCGCCAGAAAAAATTGGCGAGTTGTTGCAGCAGGCCGGCGTCGAACACTTTGATGATATTTTGGAAGATATCGGTTTGGGCAATCGCGTGGCTTATGTCGTTGCGCGACGTTTAGTGTCAGAGGATGAACCGGCACAGACGGGTGGAAAACTGGCGCGTCGCGCGCAAGCGCCGCTGATGATCGATGTTGCCGATGGTGCAGTGATCAGCTTTGCGCGTTGTTGTCGCCCGATTCCCGGCGATCCTATCATTGCACATATCAGTGCCGGGCGCGGTTTGGTGGTGCATACCGACACCTGTAAAAACATTGCCGATATGCGCAACAATCCGGAAAAATGTTTGATCGTCAATTGGTCGCCAGATGTCAACGGCGAATTTATCGTCGATGTGCGCGTGGAAGTAAACAATGAGCGCGGCATCATTGCGCAGTTGGCGACGCGCATTACGGATATGGAAGCCAATATTGATAAAATTGCGCTGGAAGAAAAAGACGCCGGGCTGCGCGTGATCACTTTGTCGATTGCAGTGCGTGACCGCTTGCATCTGGCCAATATCATGCGCAGGATTCGCACGTTGCGGCCAGTGATTCGCACCTTGCGTGTCAAAAATTAAGTATCTGTTGCTTGTTATCTGGAATACATCATGACCAATAAAGCTGTTATTCAAACTGAAAAAGCCCCTGCCGCTATCGGCACCTATTCACAGGCGATCAAAGTCAATAATACGGTGTACTTGTCCGGTCAAATTGCATTGGATCCTGTGACTATGCAAATGGTGGATGGCGATATGCGCGCGCAAATTGTGCGGGTGTTCGATAATCTCGCTGCTGTGTGTGAGGCCTCCGGCGGTAGTTTGAAAGATATCGTCAAGCTGAATATTTTTTTGGTGGATCTCTCGCATTTTGCCCTCGTCAATGAAGTCATGGCGACGTATTTCTCTCAGCCGTATCCGGCGCGCGCAGCGGTGGGCGTGGCCAGTTTGCCGCGCGGCGCACAAGTGGAAATGGATGGCGTGATGGTGATTTGATGTCTGCGCCATTTGAAGACAGTGAGCTGCAGCATTTCAGGAAATTTCCGGCAGTTAGTCTGCCGTTATTTATTTTGTTGATGTTAGCGACACTGGGTATTTATGCGTGGTGGTGGATGTATTCGCGCAGCCAGTGGCTCAATGCCGAGTTGCCAGCAGCACAGCGTATCGACCAGCGTTTTATCCATCTGTGCTTGGGCGGATTTGTGGCAACCTTGGTGCTGGCAGTTGCTGTGAGTTTGCATCAGGAGGACTTGTCACTGATCAGCACACTGAATTTTTTGTCGCTGCTGCTCAACGTATTGGTCATCGTGTGGACGCTTCTGTTTCGACGTGGCGTCAATGCATTGCTGGGTGAAAAACAACAGGCGCATCATTTCAATTTATTCTGGGTGTTGTTATTGCAAGTGGTGTATATGCAATACAAGATCAACCAGATTCGCGCGGCCAATCCATTGGGGTTGATGTAAAAATCGGTTGCGGTTAACGCGCAGCTTTCTGCGCCATGCCTTTCAGTAATTTCAGCGCGTCTTGTAGCTGGTTGTCAGAGTCGGCGTCCACTTTTTTATCTGCCACTTTTTTGTTTGTTATAGCGACATTGGTGGTCTTCTCCATATTGTCGGCGGGCGATTTCTGTGGCGATTTTTTAGGCGTGCCGTTGGATAAGTGATGCGCCAAACTGGCTTCTGTGGTGAGTGCCGATGATTGTGCTGCCGAGAGATTGCTGTCGGTTGCGACAACGTCTGGTTTAATACCTTCTGCCTGTATAGAGCGGCCGCTGGGTGTGTAATACAGCGCGGTGGTCAGCTTGATGGCTTTGGTATCGTTGATGGGAATGACGGTTTGTACGCTGCCTTTGCCAAAGGTGTTGGTGCCGAGAACGCGCGCGCGATGATTGTCTTGCAATGCACCGGCAACAATTTCCGCCGCTGAAGCCGTGCCACCGTTGACGATCACAACGATCGGTTTGTTATTGATCGTGTCGCCACCGCTGGCGCTGTATCGTGTGTTGCTGCTGGGGATGCGGCCTTTGGTGTAGACAATCAACCCGTCGTCGAGAAAAACATCGGCCACTCCGACAGCCTCTTGCAACAAGCCGCCGGGATTGTTGCGCAAGTCGAGCACCAATCCTTTGATGTTGTCTTTCTTTTTCAGTGTTGTCAGGGCTTTGTTTAATTCGTCGGTTGTATCTGCCTGAAATTGTGCGATACGGACGTAAGCGTAACCAGGTTCCAGCCATTTGCTGCGCACACTTTGCACTTTGATAACGGCGCGCACCAGGTTGAATTCGATCGGTTGTTCCTGCTGTTCACGAGCGATGGTCAGCTTTACGGGTTCGCCTATATCGCCGCGCATCATGCTGGAGGCTTGGTCTAGGCTGAGTCCCTGTGTCGATTTGTCGTCGATCTTGATGATGATGTCACCGGCGCGAATGCCGGCGCGGCTGGCGGGCGTGTCATCAATGGGCGAGATGATTTTTATCAGGCCATCGACGGTGCCAATTTCAATGCCGATGCCGCCGAACTCGCCACTGGTCATGTTTTTCAGTTCGTCAAAATCGGTTTCATCCAAATAGGCAGAATGAGGATCGAGTTCGCCGAGCATGCCGCGCGTGGCATTTTCCAGCAGTGTTTTGTCGTCGACATTTTCTACATACGCCGCGCGAATTTGTTCCAGCACGAGTGCGAAGGTGCGTAAATCGTCCAGAGGTAATTGCGCATCGGCAGCCGTTTCTTTTGTGGTGTTGGCGGTTATTTCGTCGGCGAGACAGAGCGGTAGCGTGCAGGCTGTTAATGCGATAAGGACGGAAGCGCGAAAAAAGGCGTGCATGCAGAGGAATCCGAGAATGCCGATAGAATAGCCGGTGATGCTAGCCCAAGTTGGGTGGCTTAACCAGTTGCGGAGAATGAAACGGTGAAGGCACTGATTCAGCGCGTCAGTCGCGCACAGGTGTGTGTAGCAGGAGAGGTGGTCGGCGTAATCCAGCAGGGCTTATTGGTGCTGCTAGGGGTTGAGCGCGAGGACACACAAAGCAGTGTAGTCAAACTGATGGACAAGTTGTTGCAGTACCGCGTGTTCGCAGATGCCGATGGGAAGATGAATCTTTCCGTGCGCGACACCCGTGGCGGTGTGTTGCTGGTATCGCAGTTTACATTGGCCGCAGATACACAAAAGGGGCTGCGACCCTCGTTTTCCTGTGCCGCCACACCGGAGCAGGCGCGCGCATTGTATGAGTACGCTGCGGAGTATTTGCGCCAGCAGCATCACGATGTCGCCACTGGCGTTTTTGCTGCCGATATGCAGGTGGAGTTGCTCAATGACGGGCCAGTGACGTTTTTGTTAACGGTTTGAGGCATAAAAAAACCGGGCATGGTGACCCGGTTTTTTGGTGGCGGTACAGCGCTTTATTTTTTGGCGCCAAACGCACCTTTGGCTTCCATCGCTGCAATTTTTGCGTCATCCATGTGCAAGACACGTTTGAGAATTTCATCGCGGTGTTGGCCTGGCGTTGGCGCTTTGCTCGGCACTGGTAATTCTTCACCGACGAAGTGCACAGGGTAGCTCATCATGTCGGCACCGTGGGTTTCGTGCGGATACCATTTAAAGCGCGCTTTGAAGTGCTCGTCTTCCATCACCGTTTCAGAGTTGTAAACCGGCGCGATCGGTGTTTTCACTTCTACGCCCCAATCCATCCATTCCTTGATGGTTTTGGTTTTGAAAATTTTGGTGAGTTCGCGCTGCATTTCTTTGTTGCCTGGCGCGTGGTCGGCCAGTTTTTTGCCGGGCCATTTCTCGAACATATCCATGCGGCCTAACGCTTCGCAGAAGTTTTTCCAGAAGGACTGTTCTGAGGCCATGAACAGGACATAGCCGTCTTTGCACTCGTACGCTTGATAGCGCACACCCTCTTTCAAACCGGCGGTGCCGACAGGGCGGCGGCGGTAATCGTCAGCGGCGTTGCCGGTGACTTCGGATTGTGGGCGCTGGTAGGCCTTGTAGCTCTCGATGCGGTACCAGTCCATGTAGGCGGCACCGTCAGACTGGCCAATTTCAACCAGTGCGCCTTCGCCGGTGTCGCGCGCGCGCATCACGGCCGCCAGTGCCGCAAAAGCGCCGAGCAGTGGGCCGGCGTGCATGCCGATAGAGGGGTGGGCTGGCAAATACACCATGCCCTCTTCGTCGCGCGCAGGCTCAACACAGCCCGCCCAGGTGTCATAGGCCACGCCGTGCGATGGCATGTTCTCGTAGGGGCCGGTCATGCCGTAGCCCGACACGCAGCAGAATACAATTTTGGGGTTCACTTGTTTCAGGTCGTCATAGCCGAGCCCCAAGCGATCCAGGGTGCCAGGCTTCATGGCTTCAATAATGATGTCGGCATCCTTGATCAGCTCTTTGAAAATTTCTTTGCCTTCGGCTGTTTTCAGGTCCAGCTCAATGGATTTCTTGCCGCGCGCGATATGCCAGTGCAGCAGGGAAATGCCTTCCACGATAGGCCAGGTCATCACGCGCACATAGTCGCCACCGGGGACTTCTACCTTGATCACGTCGGCACCCAGCTCGGCAAAATGGTGCGCAGTGGCACCGGGGCCGAGAATAGAAAAGTCAATGACACGCAGACCGGCAAGAGGTGCGGGTTTGGGGTTGGCTGGGGAGGCGCTCATGGTGTTCTCCAATGATGGGGTCGGGGGATGCTGCAGCAAGGAGTGTCTGCGAGGGGCGTCATTGTACCGATTTTCCCTGCCTATCCGTATTCGGTTAATATAGGCGCGCGCCGTTCGCGGCGATTTCTTTTTTTATTCTTGTAACCGGAGATCGGCTTTCGCCGACAGGAACACAATGAGCGCAATCGAAGATACTAAGGTTTACAGCGAACTGAGTGCAGCAGCCCTGGTTGAACAGGCACTGTTGCGTCGTGAAGGGTCACTGACCAATACCGGTGCCCTGTTGGTCACTACCGGCAAGCGCACTGGGCGTTCACCGGCTGATCGTTTTATCGTGCAGGAGCCGTCCACGGCTGATGCGATCGAGTGGGGTAACGTCAACCGTCCGTTCGCACTCGATAAGTTCAATGCACTGTGGGATCGCGTCGAAGCGTATCTGTCACAAAAAGACCGTTTTGTATCGCATCTGCACGTCGGTGCGCATGAAGAGCATTACCTGCCGGTGAAGGTCAACACCGAGACTGCGTGGCAGGGGCTGTTTGCGCGCAATATGTTTATCCGTCCGGAAAAATACAATCCCAAAGGCAAAGAAGAGTGGACGATTTTGAACGTCGCTTCTTTCCAGTGTGATCCTGCGCGCGATGGCACCAATTCTGAAGGCATTGTGTGTATCAATTTCGCCAGCCGCAAAGTGTTACTGGCCGGTATGCGCTACGCCGGTGAAATGAAGAAAGCCATGTTCTCGGTGCAGAACTTCTTACTGCCAGAAAAAGATGTATTGCCGATGCACTGCTCAGCTAACGTGGGCGAAGCCGGTGATGTTGCACTGTTCTTCGGTCTGTCTGGCACTGGCAAGACCACGCTGTCGGCCGATCCTGATCGCTATTTGATTGGCGATGATGAACACGGCTGGGCCAAAGGCTCGGTGTTCAATATCGAGGGCGGCTGCTATGCCAAAACCGTCGATCTGTCGCAGAAAAACGAGCCGGTTATTTGGGATGCGATTCAATTCGGTTCTATCGTTGAGAACGTGCATGTAGACGCACAACGTCAGGCGCATTACAGCAATCTGGAAATCACTGACACGCAAGATGGCCAGACGCGCAATGTCGAGAATGGCCGTTGTTCTTATCCTTTGGAGCACGTGGCCAAGCGTGTGGTGGAGAATGCTGCCGGTGAGCCCAAAGTGGTGATCTTCCTGACATGTGATGTGTCGGGTGTGTTGCCTCCGGTTTCCATTTTGTCGAAAGAAGCGGCGGCGTATCACTTCTTGTCGGGCTATACCGCGCGCGTCGGTTCAACCGAGTTGGGCGCAGCACCTGGCATCCAGCCTGCATTTTCTACCTGCTTTGGCGCACCGTTCATGCCGCGTCGCCCTATGGAGTACGCCAAGTTACTGATGAAGCGTGTCGAAGATTTTGCTTCGCAGGTGTATCTGGTGAATACCGGCTGGACCGGCGGCTCAGGCGGTCCTGATGGCAAAGGCTCACGCTTCCCGATTCCTGTGACGCGCGCTGTGGTGAAAGCCTGTCAAGATGGCGTGTTGCTGGGCTGTGAAACCGAGCAGTTGGATTATTTGAACCTGACCATTCCGAAAGCGATTCCCGGTGTCGACAGCAAGTATTTGAATCCGCGCAAAGCGTGGGCTGATACTGCGGAATACGATGCACAGGCGAAAAAACTGGCCAACTTGTTCCAGGATAACATCAAGAAATTTGATGTCAGCGAAGCGATCCTGCAAGCGGGCCCTAAAGCTTGAGTGCATGATACGTTTGGCTAACGCCCCGCTTGCGGGGCGTT
>CAZZNL010000001.1:11881-36767 GCA_964655625.1 uncultured Pseudomonadales bacterium | reverse complement strand
GTTTCAGGCCGTGTTCAAAAGCTTTCTTGGTGACGAAGCGGGTCTGTGGCATGGGGCCGTCGAAGGCATCCACCAGCAGCAGCACCGAGTCCACCATCGACAAGACGCGCTCCACTTCGCCGCCGAAATCAGCGTGGCCCGGGGTGTCGACGATATTGATGCGGTAGCCGTTCCAGTCCACCCCGGTGTTTTTGGCGAGGATGGTGATGCCGCGCTCTTTTTCCTGATCATTGCTGTCCATCACGCGCTCGGCTTCTTGGTTGCGACGATCCAGCGTGCCGGATTGCTTCAGCAGCTTGTCTACCAAGGTGGTTTTGCCGTGGTCAACGTGGGCGATGATGGCGACGTTGCGCAGCTTTTCGATGAGGTGGGCGGTAGACATGGGCGATGACCGGTGGGGAGAAAATGAAGGGGGCGCATTATACGGGCGTGCACAAGTAGCGGATAGCTGCCATCGCAGCTGATCGTTACAATGAGATCATCTGACAATGAGGCCACCTATAGCAGTGGCGGCGAGCGTCCATGAGTAGTGTTGTTGAGCAACCAGTGTGGCTGGAAACTGTGCGTTGGGATGCCGCCGGTCTGGTGCCGGCCATCGCGCAGGATCATGTTTCCGGCCGCGTGCTGATGGTGGCGTG
Source organism: uncultured Pseudomonadales bacterium (assembly GCA_964655625.1). GTDB lineage: Bacteria > Pseudomonadota > Gammaproteobacteria > Pseudomonadales > UBA7239 > UBA7239. Next base: position 36,129 of record CAZZNL010000001.1, on the reverse strand, counting down.
GATGAACCGCGAGGCGCTGGCGGCTACTGCCCAGCGGCGCGAGGCGGTGTACTGGTCGCGTTCAAGGCAGAAACTGTGGCACAAGGGTGAGGAGTCCGGCCATGTGCAGCGCGTGCGCGAAATTCGTCTGGACTGCGATGCCGATGTCATCGTGCTGCAGGTGGAACAGCAGGGTGGTATCGCCTGTCATACTGGGCGCGAGTCCTGTTTCTATCGCGTCTTGCAAGGCGATGGGTGGCAGACGGTCGATCCCGTGCTGAAAGAGCCCTCACAGATTTATGGTACTTGAGATGCAAGATGTGCTGAAACAACTGACAGCCGTGCTGGAAGCGCGCAAGCAGGCCGGTGAAACCGAGAAATCGTATGTCGCCAGCTTGCACGCCAAAGGTCTGGATCAAATCCTGAAAAAAGTGGCTGAAGAAAGTGGTGAAACACTGATGGCCGCAAAAGATGCGCAACACGGCGGCGACAAACACAAGCTGGTGTGCGAGACCGCCGATTTATGGTTTCACACCTTGGTCATGTTGTCGCATGTCGGGCTGACGGCTGACGATGTCTTGCGCGAATTGGCACGCCGTTTTGATTTGTCCGGTTTGGATGAAAAAGCATCCAGACAGTAATTTTATTTCAGCGAGGAAAATAGTATGGGATGGGGTAGCCCGATTCACTGGCTGATTGTCTTGGCCATTATCGTATTAATTTTTGGTACGGGAAAATTGAAAAACTTGGGGTCTGACCTGGGCGCTTCGATCAAAGGCTTCAAAAAAGCACTGCGCGATGGTGAAGAGGCCAATAGCGATACCGGTGCAGATGCTGCTGCCAGTGCAGAAAAAAAGTCACTGCCAGATGACAAAGAAAAACCGCAGAGCTGAAGCGGAGTACAACCGGTGTTTGATATCGGTTTTTCTGAGCTGGTACTGACGGCGCTGGTGGCGCTGTTGGTGTTTGGTCCGGAAAAATTGCCACAGGCTGCGCGTGTGACCGGTCTGTGGATCGGGCGTATCAAACGCACTCTGGCAGAGACGCGTCGCGAAGTGGAGCGCGAACTGGGTGCGGATGATATTCGCCGTCAGTTGCACAATGAGGCGATCATGAAAAGCCTCAATGAAACACCACAAGCTATCGAGCGCGTGTTGCATGACGAGCTGCTGCAGCAAGACCTAAAGCAGCAAGACCTAAAGCAGCAAGATCTAACGCAAGCAGACCTAACGCAAGAACAAACAAAGCAACAAGCACCGCGCAGCGATCACGAGAAATCTTGAGATGCCAGATCAGTCGCCATCGGAACAGGAAGCCGCTGTGCCACAACAGCCGCTGATCGCGCATTTACTAGAATTGCGCCGCCGGTTGTTGTGGTGCATAGGTGCGGTGCTATTGGTGTTTGCAGGTCTTGCCTATTACGCCAATCAGTTATTTCATTTTTTATCAGAGCCTTTGTTGCGCTATTTGCCACAGGGTACCGGCATGTTGGCGACAGAGGTGATTGCGCCATTTACTGCGCCGTTCAAATTGGCTTTTGTCTCCGCGATTTTTCTCTGCGTGCCGCTATTGCTGTACCACGTGTGGGCATTTATTGCGCCGGGTTTGTATCAGCGCGAAAAGCGCATTGCGCTGCCGATGTTGGTGTCCAGCGTGATGTTGTTTTACGTCGGCGTGGCCTTTGCCTATTTTCTGGTTTTCCCGGTGATGTTCGGTTTTATGAGCCGGATACTGCCGGTGGGTGTGACGTATGCGCCGGATATTTCGCATTACCTGGATGTGGTGCTGGGTATGTTCGTCGCTTTTGGTTGTACATTTGAAATTCCTGTCGGCACGGTGTTGTTGGTGTTGATGGGGGTGACATCTGCAAAAGCACTGGCCGAAAAAAGACCGTGGATTATTGTGGGCTGTTTTGTGGCGGCAGCAGTATTGACGCCACCGGATGCCTTGTCGCAGCTGATGTTGGCAGTGCCTATGTGCCTGTTGTTTGAGGCGGGGATTTTCTTTTCGCGCTTGATTGAGCGCAGTGATGATGGTGCAGACTGACAGTCTCACAATGCCCGCTGTTACCGGGGCAGAGAAGTTCTGCTGCGGCTTGCTGATTGTCGCAACCCTGATTTACTACACAGCGGTGTTTTGGCGCTACGACTTGAATGCTGCGCACGCCGATGAGTTTGTTGATGTGCTGTGGTTTATCGAGATATTTCTGTCGCGCAGTCATTGGCAGGAATGGCTGGCCGTGATCGCGCTGCCCAATCATGAGCACGTCACTGTCATCAATCATCTGGTGTATTTGCTCGACTATTTTTTGTTCAACAAAATTCACTTTTCTCACTACACCCTGTTGGGCGTGGCGGTGTTATTAATCTGTTGTTGGGTGTTTGCCGATTGGCTGCGGCAACTTATAGGCGGGTGGTATGCTGCGGCGCTGGCGGTGGGGATGTTTCTCAATATCTACTATTGGGATGCCAGCTTTTGGGCGATGACGGCCATTTCCAATCAAGTAGTGATTCTGTTTGCACTGCTGGCGGCGCGCAGTGCAGCAAAAAATCCATCGGCGATTGTGTTGCCCTTATGCTGGGCACTGCTGGCGGTGTTGTCGCAATTCAATGGTCTATTGGTGTTGCCGGCGTTAATCGTGTCCAGTGTGTTTTGTCATTACTGCCAGGGTTGGCCTGTGCCGCGCCGGCAACTGTTGGTGTGGGCGGCAGTTTTTTTGCTGACGTCGACAGCGTATATGGTTTATGAGAATCCGTTTGCTGCGGATCATTTGTGGCGTTATGTGCAATACACCGATGCTGGCAATTTGCAGGCGTATTTCAAACCTTCGTATGGTGAGGCTGCACAAGGCGCTGCGCTGTGGTTGCGTGCGCCGCTGTCTGTGTTGACAGCGGTAGGCGCGAGTGTTTTTGGATTGACGAATTGGATATTTGCTGCTGCGTTGGGGTTGTTGCTGTTGTCGGGTTTGTTGTTGCCGTTTTTGATGAAGGGTCGCATGCGTATCACGGCTGCAGCCGATCGTTTTTATTGCAGCGTTTTGTTGTTTGTACTCGCATCACTGGTTTTAGTGGCCATCGGGCGCGGCATGGGATTTGGTATGGACGCGGTGTTGGCGTATCGCTACCGGCTGTATTCATTTGCGCTGTTGGTATTGCTGGTGGGTATGGTCTTGCGCTGGCGCGCAGAGCGATCTGTCAGGCTCTCGCTATTATTGGTGTGTGTGGCGGTGCAGATGCTATCGCTGCATGTGTTGGCGGATATCAAACGCGATCGCGCCAATGTCGCAATTTCCTATTACAACTGGTTGATCGATGGCGGCATGGGACGCACGCAAATGCCGTTCTATCCACACAACCAGGATTTGCGCTTATTCAATGCATATGAGCAAGGTTATTACAATCCCTATGATGCTATCGATGCACGCCATAAGCCAAAACTGATTGAAAGCGTGGCGCGTGAACGCTGCCCGCAACATCAACCAGTGCAGAGCGATCAAGTAACGGCTACTGCATCAGCGGCAACTGTTGTTGCCTGGAGCAAAAAGGCCAGGGCGCTGGCAGTAGAAATTCGTCTGCCAGTACAGGCGGTTGTTGGTGATGCAGTGTTTTTATTTTGTGGTGATACGGCGTATCGCATGACAGTAGGAGAGGAGCAGGTCGAACCGGCTACAGGCCATTACTGGCCGCTGCTCATATTGAAAAAACAACTTCCGCCCTCACAATATGTTATCTACCAGCAATACGAAGACGGTGCCTATCAAAATATTGGCACTATCAGTTTTCGCTGAAATCATTAACGCAACATTGGGATAGCAAGGTTCTGCATGAAAGAAGTCTTTATCGTCGGCAATCAGCACGGCCAGTTTCTCGGCAAACAAGGGCAGTGGCTCGATGAGAATGAGCCGGCTGCGGTGTGGCGTTCACCGCATCGCGATGTCGCGCTAAATCATCTGATAGAAAACAATGCACGCGATATTGAGCAGCGCTTGGTATTGTTGCAATGTCCGATCAACGACAAGGATATTCCGCTGCTGGGTGATGCCAGTGTGGCGCGGCGCACGGCACCGGTAACATTTGATGAACCAGAAGAAGCTGCACTACCAGACGATGATGACGATGTCAGTGTAGAAGTTGCAGAAGAAGTCTCAGAAAGAGCTGCAGAAGATGGTGCAGATAATGCGGAGCTGGCCGCACAATGAGTGTGTTTGCAGCGCGTTTGTCGGGCTTGCAACAAGCGGCTGGCATCAGTGCATTACGCGACATGCGCCGTGGCGTAGAAAAGGAAAGTTTGCGCGTAACGCCAGACGGGTTGTTGGCGCAAACACCGCACCCGCAAGCGTTGGGCTCTGCTTTTAAGCATGCCAATATCACCACCGATTTTTCAGAAGCGTTGTTGGAATTTATTACACCTGCTTGCCATACAGTGGATGAGACGCTGGCGTGGTTGCACAGCATCCATGCGTACACTTATTCGATTTTGTCGGCGCAACAGGAAAGACTGTGGGTGTCCAGTATGCCCTGCGTGTTGTCGGCAGATAGTGATATTCCTCTAGCGCAATACGGCAGCACTCACACTGCGCGCATGAAAACCATTTATCGCGAAGGTTTGGGGCATCGCTATGGGCGTTTGATGCAGACCATCGCCGGCATTCACTACAACGTCTCTTTTCCCGATAGTTTCTGGCTTGTTTTGCAGCAAGTGGAACAAGAGACCGGTAGTTTGCAGGCGTTCAAAACACAGCGTTATTTTGATTTGATCCGCAATTTCCGCCGCCATCTCTGGTTGTTGCTGTTTTTGTTTGGCGCTTCGCCGGCGCTGTGTCCCAGCTTTGTCAAAGGGCGCGCGCATGGCTTACAGCCGTTTGGCGAGAAGAACAACAGTTTGCATTTGCCGTTTGCCACGTCTTTGCGGATGGGTGATCTCGGTTATCAGAGCAATGCGCAGTCGGGTTTGATGGTGTGTTACAACGGTCTGCCCAGTTATATCCACACCTTGAAGAAGGGTCTAACCACGCCATACCCAGCGTATGAAGCCATTGGTGTCTGTGACGCATCCGGCCATTACCGCCAACTCAGCGCCAATTTATTGCAAATTGAAAATGAGTTTTACAGCACGATCAGACCCAAGCGCGTTGCTGCGCCCGGAGAGACGCCGATTCTGGCGCTGCATGAGCGCGGTGTGGAATACATTGAAGTGCGCTGTTTGGATTTGGATCCTTACTTGCCTGTCGGTATTGATAGCGACACTGCACATTTTATTGAAGCGTTTTTGTTGTGGTGTTTATTGAGTGACAGCCCGCTCACGGATGAAGAAGAATATTTTCGTTTGGCGCGCAATCAAAAGGCTACTGTAGAGCGCGGCCGCGATCCTGGCTTGCAGCTGGAAAGCAGTGCGGGATTGCGCTCCGTGACTGAGTGGGCGCAATCATTTATGGCAGAGATAAAAATTTGCGCAGAACAGCTAGATGCAGCCTACGGTGGAGATGCATATAGCCACAGTGTGATCAACCAGCAACAAAAGTTGGATGATAGTGGGCGCACTACTGCTGCGCGTCTGTTGCAGCAGATGGCGCAGCAGCACAAATCATTTTTCCAGTTGGTTAATGAACTGTCGTCGCAGCACGCAGCGTATTTTTCTGCACACAGCTTGCCTGATACGCAGCGCCAGTATTTTATTGAAGCGGCGGCCTTGTCATTACAGAAGCAGCGTGAACTGGAAGCAGCGGTGCCGCAAAAAACTTTCGCCGAATATCTGGCGGCGTACTACGCCCAGTATGATAGGGTTTGAGATGGCTAGCGAAACAAACCCGATAAACCGTAGCGCACCAAGTGCGCTTTGCCATTGGCGGCCCACAGCGCCAGTGCAATGACACCAGCTTGCAAGGCGATGCGAGCATACAGCGCCGCTGGTGGGAATTGTTGCCCAAACATGGGGATGTTGTTGTTGAGCATGTGGAAGTTCGCTGGCAACACTGCCAAACAGTACACGGCGATCCACAGTGCGACACGCGGTCGCGCAGCAGGGACAAACAGTAGTCCTGCAAACAATATTTCCAATGCGCCGGTGGCGAATACCGTTTCGCGCGGGTAGGGCATCCACGGCGGCACGATCGCCGCAAAATCATCGGGGAACAGAAAATGACTGGCAGCGCCACCGGCAAAAAATACGGCGAGCAGCACCAGGCCAAGCCATTTCAGTGGCGTCATGCGATAAGGGTTGATGGTGTTGCGAGTGATAATGGCCACGAGTAAACCTTTTACGCTTTGCCTAGTGCGCGATCGCGCAAGACAAACTTCATGACTTTGCCGGTGGCATTCAATGGAAATGCGTCGATGATTTCTACACGGCGCGGCACTTTGTAATTGGCCATGTTCTGTTTGCACCAGGCGATAATTTTTTCGGCACTGATATCGGCACCGGGTTTGGCGACGATATATGCCATGGCCACCTCACCCATGCGTTCATCGGGAATGCCGATGACAGCGGATTGCGCGACGCCTTCACAGGTGGCCAGCATGTTTTCAATTTCTGCGGGATAGCAGTTGAAGCCGCCGACGATGAACATGTCTTTCATGCGATCGGTAATTTTCAAATAGCCGTTGTTGTCCATCACTCCGATATCGCCGGTGTGCAACCAGCCGTCAGCGTCAATTGCTTTGGCAGTTTCTTCTGCGTTGTTGAAATAACCTTGCATCACGTTGTAACCGCGCACCACGATTTCACCTGGTTCGCCGCGCGCAACTTCTTTGCCGTGTTCATCAATACAGCGCACGTCTACATCGGGAATGGCGCGGCCGGATGTGGTGGCGATAATTTCAGCGTCATCGCCATCGCGACACATGCTGACCATGCCGCAGCTCTCGGTTAAACCGTAAGCGGTGAGCACGGTTTTGAAGCCTAGCTCATTGCGCATCTGATGCACGAGCGACACGGGAATGGCCGCTGCGCCAGTGACAGCGAGGCGCAAGCAGGAAATATCAAAATCTTGCAAATTCGGGAAGGCCAGTATGGTTTGGTACAGCGTCGGCGGGCCGGGCAGCACCGAGATGCGATCGCGGCCGATGCGCGCCAGAATTTCTTTGGCATCAAACACCGCCATCGGCAAAATGGTGGTGCCGCGAATCAAACACGCGAGCCATCCCGCTTTGTAGCCGAAAGAATGGAAAAAAGGATTGACGATCAAATAGCGATCTTTTTCTGTGAGCGCACCGAGCTCTGACCAGACAGTAAACACTTTGATGTTTTGTGCGTGGCCGGTTTTCACACCTTTGGGATTGCCCGTGGTGCCAGAAGTAAAAATCAAATCAGAAATATCGTCGGCTTTGACTTGTGCCGTGCGTGCCGCGACATCGGCATCACTGATGGCTGCGCCCTGCTGGAGAAAATCGTTCCAGCTGATACAGTCCGCCGATTGGCCGCGCAGACAAATGGTTTGCTGCAAATCCGGCAGCGACTCGTTGATTAGCATCGCCGGATAATCGAGGTCGAGAAAACCGGAAACCGTCAGCAATAATTTTGCGCCGCTGGCGCGCAACACATAGCCTGCTTCAGCGCCTTTCATGCGCGTATTGACCGGCACCAGAATAGCGCCGAGTGATTGCAGACCGATGGCGGCCAAAATCCATTCAGCGATATTGGGTGCCCACACGGCAATGCGATCGCCGTGTTGTATCCCTGCGGCGATGAATGCTTTTGCGGCGCGCACACGCGCTTGCTCCAGTTCGGTGTAGCTCAGACGTATATCGCCGTCTTCGATGGCGCTGTGATCGGCAAAACGCTGTGCAGCCGTTTGCACTAATTGCGGAATGGTTTGAGGGGCAGCAGTCATGAGTGGGGTTCCTGATGAAGCTGGCGGTACTGGCCGTCAGCGTAGAGCAGTGGATTGACAAATTCTTTCGAGACGCGCACTTCGTGCACATTGCCGACGACGATCAGGTGGGTGCCGTGGGTCATGCGCGCGGCGCTGTTGCAAAAAAACACCGCTTGAGCGTCGCGCAGCCAGGGCAGGCCGTGGGCGCTATCCCACTCGCCAGTGCTGAAACGCGGCTCGCCAGTTTCACCGCTGGCACACTGCGCAGAAATATCGGCTTGATGCGCAGACAGCACGTTGACGGCAAAGGCGCCGCCAACAGCCAAAATATTGTGCATGGTGGCCAGGCAGTTGACGCAGACCAGCAGGGAGGCCGGGGCATCCGACACCGAGGTCACGGACGTCGCTGTCATCGCGTGGCGCTGCCCGTTGGCATCGACAGCCGTAATCACGCAGACACTGGCGGCCAGTCGGCGCATACCGGCGCGCAGGCCTTCGGCGGCCGCAGCTTCCGTGGAGAGGTCGTACAGGGTCATCGGCGAGACGGGCGCGTCAATCATCAAACAATGGACGTACATGATACCTAATAAAAAACATTGTCAGAGGAGAAAATTTTTATTGACAGTTCTCGAGCAAGAGAGTCTAGTAGCCCAAAGCGCGCGGCATGGAGAAGGAGAGGCGCTGCGCAACAAAAGAAAAGTGATGATGAAATAGCACAGCAAGATTTTGACGACATTTTTAACTGAACCGGGGGGTTCGTTAACCATGGCAAAAAAATCGTACGCCAAGCAACAGGGGTTTTCACACAGGGACAACGGCAATCGGGGGGTCAGTGATCGCGGGATGAAAGAATCTCGACGTCACAGCCGCAGGCAGCGGCGCAGTGCCGATGTTGTCGAAATCAATCCCGCGCAACAACATCTCGATACGGCGTATGCCGCCCAACGCACGCTACAACCGTTAATTGCCAGAACACCGGCGCAACAGCGCTACATCAGCGCCATTCGCAATCACTGTTTAACATTTGGTATCGGCCCTGCAGGAACGGGAAAAAGTTATTGTGCCGCGTCGCTGGCGGCGGAGGCGCTGGAAGCCGGGCAAATCGAACGCATTATTCTCACGCGCCCTGCGGTAGAGGCCGGTGAGCAACTGGGGTTTCTGCCCGGTGCAGTCGATGAAAAGTTTGCTGTGTATATCGAAGCGTTTCGCGACATACTCAACGAGCGTCTCGGTGCAGGCACGGTGGATTACTGTATTCGCCACGGTCGCATTGTGGCGGCGCCGCTGGCGTTTATGCGCGGGAAAACATTCAGCCACAAGAATTTTGTGATCCTGGATGAAGCGCAGAATACCTCGATTGCACAGATGAAAATGTTTCTGACGCGCATTGGCGAAAATTGCAAAGTGGTCGTCAATGGCGATGTCAGACAGAGCGATATACGCGGCGAAAACGGTTTGGCTGATGCGGTGAATAGACTGGCGAATTTGCGGCATGTCTATGTGCATGAATTTGAGCGCAGCGATATTGTGCGCAGCGGGTTGGTGCGCGATATTTTGGACTGTTACGAGCCTGAGGATTGAAACGGCAGCCGATGGCTTTTTCTCCCGCCATTGCATAGACTGTCAGTGAAGCTGGTGCCGTGTTGATGCGGCACTTCATCAGCTTGCGTGTTCTGTGCCATGGGCGGGAGTTGCTACGATGAAAATGATCACAGCCATCATCAAACCCTTCAAACTGGACGATGTGCGCCAGTCATTGGGTGAGATTGGTATTCAAGGGATGACCATCGAAGAAGTGAAAGGCTTTGGTCGTCAAAAGGGCCACACGGAACTGTATCGCGGCGCTGAATACGTGATCGATTTTCTGCCCAAAGTGAAGCTGCAATTGGCAGTAAAAGATGATCAGGTCGATGCGGCAGTGGAGGCAATTATCAGCGCTGCCAACACCGGCAAAATTGGCGATGGGAAAATTTTTGTCACACCGGTTGAGCAAGTTATCCGTATTCGCACGGGTGAAACGGGCGGTGAGGCGCTGTAACGCGCACAGCGAGATTGCACATTACGGCAACGACACATCCATACGGGGCGCTGGCATTCGCTGTTCCAGCGCCCTGATATTTTCTGCCAACTGCGGCATGGGATTGCCCAAATCATTGGCGATCCAGCCGTGGAGATGCAGACCATCGGCGCGAATGGCCTCAGCGGTGAGCAGGGCGTGATTGAGGCAGCCCAGTTTCATGCCGACGACCAAGATCACGGGCAATTGCAGTAAACGCGCCACATCGGCCAGTGTTTCGTTGTTGTTCAGTGGCACGCGCCAACCGCCTGCGCCTTCAATCACCGCGTAATCGTATGCACAGCTGTTCAGTGTTTGGTGCAGTGTTTGTGCTATCGCCGTTGCGCGCAATGCAGTTTGTTGTTGTGCGGCGGCAATATGTGGTGCCACAGCTTCCGCAAAACAATAGGGATTGATCTGCGCATACGGCAGTTGCACGGATGCGTATTGTTGCAACAGCAGCGCATCCGAATTGCGCAAACCGTCAGCCGTTAATTGTGCGCCGGCAGCGAGAGGTTTGAGCCCCAAGCTGCGTAAGCCGCGCTGTTGCGCAGTGCGTAGCAAGTGGCAGGCGATGAACGTTTTTCCCACATCGGTATCGGTGCCAGTGATAAAAAACTGTTCGCGTGTCACGGTTGTTTTATCCTGCGCAGCAACAGCGCACCAGCGATGACACCAACGCTGTCTGCCACGATATCCAGCAGGCTGAAGCTGCGCGATGGAATAAAGTGCTGAATGCTTTCAATGGTCGCACCGTATACCACCAGTAGTGCGGCAATGATCTCCAACGTGCAGTGTCGATAGGCGGGTGCAGCCAGCAGCATCAACACGGCAAACGTGCCGGCGTGCTCAGCTTTATCCCAAATATTGACGGTAGGTAACTGGCTGGCGGGCAACAACATGACAGCAGTTGCCGCGCACCAAGCGCACCAAAATAACAACAGCCAACACCAGCGCGGTAGGCGCGCTACTGCATTAGTGAGCGGTGACATACAACACCTCGTAAGTGGCGGGCAGGCCGCGATCGGTGCGCAGTGTTTCATACTGGGCAATTAATTGCGCCCAGCGCTGTTTGCCGGTTAAACCTTTGGGTCTGCCGCTATTCATATTGTGAGCGCCAATATTTTTTAATTCCTGCGCGAGATCGTGCAGTTGTGGATAGTAGAGCGTGTGCTTGGCAGGTAGTTCGTCGATGTGGGTAAAGCCTGCATCGCGCAGCGCCTGCAATAAAACCGGCTGTGCAATAAAACGATTGATGTGCACACGATCATCGACGCACTGCCAACACTGCTGCAATTCGTGCAATGTGCCGGGCAGTAGTGTCGCAAATAACAACTGGCCGCCCGGTGTTAATACGCGGCGCCATTCTTGAAAACAGGCCAGCGGATTTTCTACCCATTGCAGAGCCAAGCTAGACAATAGCCAGTCTGCACTGTGCGCAGCCAGTGGCAGTTGCGTCATGTCGGCCTGTATGCCGACCAAGGCCGTGTGTTGTCGCGCTTGTTGCAACATGCCTGCAGCGAGGTCTATAGAAAAAACAGTCGTCGATGGATTTTTTTTCTGCAGTGCTTGGCTGATAAATCCTGTGCCGCAACCGAGATCAATAATATTGCCGGTTAGTTGTGATGGCAAAGTGGCAACCAGTGCTTCGCTCACGGTTTTTTGTAGGCGTGCAGCGTGATTGTAGGAGGTCGCCGCACGAGAAAAAGAACGTGCAATATTGGTGCGTGAAGGAAAGTGGCCGATCTGTGTGTGGAGAAAATGGTGTATCTGCTCGGCCAGTTGTTGCGGCTGTGACAGCGGAAACGCATGACCGCATTCATGGAGCACCGTAACGCGTTGTTGTGGATTGATGTGGCGAAGTGGCGCAGCAATACTGACAGGGGTGATGGCATCGCGCTCTGCGAGAAAATGCAAACCGGGAACAGGCAGCGCAGCAAAAGATGTTCGATTGTCTATTTCTCCAAGCACGGCCAGCAAACGCTCTGCCGTGTGTGGCTGCAAGTCAGAAAAATCCGCCAGTGCCAATAATTGTTGGTCGGTTTGTTCGACGTGCGCTTCGCCGCGTGTTTGCAGTGCGAGAAAACGCTGCCAGGTTTTTTGCGGTTGTGCGGCGAAGCGTTGACAGAACTGGGCATAGTTTTCTGCTTCCATGCCAGGCCAGTCCTGATCCTGAGTGAAATGCAAATTGCTGCCCATGGTGATGACGTGAGTAATTTTTTCCGGATAGCGCGCGGCGATCTGCAATGCGAGCATACCGCCCAGAGACCAGCCGCCCAATGCACATTTTTCGGGCAGCTGCTCAACAATGAAGTGCAGCAGTTGTTCGTAAGTGGCACAGGGTTCGTGAAACGCTGTGCCAAAACCTGGCAGGTCTATTGAAAAAACGGCAGTGCAACCCCTGTCGTGCAGCGCGTGAAGCAGAGGCTGCCAGATGCGACTACTGAAGCCCCAGCCGTGCAGTAGAACCAGTGGTGTGTTGTTCATTGCGTCGCCTGCAGACAAGCGGCAATGGCGTCCAGTAATTGCACAATATCTGCCTCATCGTGTGCCGCTGATAAAGTGATGCGCAGACGCGCCGCACTGTCGGCAACGGTGGGTGGCCGCACGGCACCGACGAGAAAACCGCGCTGCCGCAGTGCCTGGTCTATGCGCATGGTGCGTTCGCTGCTGCCGATCACAATGGGTTGAATGGCTGTGGGGGAGTCGAGCAGAGGAAGATTGCGCAGCGCGGCTTGTTGGCGAAAAAAATGAATGTGCTGTTGCAGTTTTTCTCGCCGCCAGCTCTCGGTGTTTAGCAGTGTCAGTGCCGCCGTGGTGACGGCGGCTTGTGCGGGCGGCAGCGCCGTTGTGTAAATAAAGGGTCTGGCGAATTGGATCAGTATCTCGATCAAATCCTGCGAACCGGCAACAAAGGCGCCGAAACTGCCCAGCGCCTTGCCAAAGGTTCCCATCAAAATCGGCACATCTTGTTGTGAGAGGGAAAAATGTTCACAACTACCGGCACCACTTTTGCCCAACACACCAAAGCCGTGCGCATCGTCTACCATCAGCAGTGCATCTTGCGCGCGACACAGTGCAGCCAGTTGCGGCAGCGGGGCGATATCACCATCCATACTGAATACGCTATCGGTGGCGACCAAGGTTTTTTTATCGCCGCTGCGCTGTAAATGTTTTTCCAGGCTGTTGCAATCGGCGTGTAAATAACGACGAAAGTCTGCGCCACAGGCCAAACCGCCATCGAGTAGCGATGCGTGATTGAGTTTGTCTTGCAGCACGCAATCGCCTTTGTGCAATAGCGCCGTCAACACGCCGAGGTTGGCCATATAGCCGGTAGAAAAAAGCAGTGCGCGGTCGCGACCGGTGAAAGCGGCGAGTGCTTCTTCCAGTTGTTGATGTGGGTGCGAGTGGCCGCCGAGCAGATGCGAAGCACTGCTGCTGGCGCCGTATTTTTCTGTTGCATCGATCAGGGCTTTTTTCAGCGCAGGATGACAGGCCAAGCAGAGATAGTCATTGCTGATAAAAGCCTTTTCTGTTGGCGCGCTGTTGATTTGCAGTACACGCAATTTATGTTGCTGGCGTCTTTCCTGTAGCTGTTGATGCCAGTGTTGCTGCCAGCGATTCATGCGGTGGTTTCAAGCACAGGCATCGTAAAAGCGGGTGTGATCTTGTGCGGACGCGGCTGGTTCTTCACCAGCAGTGCGCATTTGTGGATTGATGCCCAGTTTGGCGAATAGCTGTTGGTCTTTATGCGCAGCCGGGTTGGGCGTGGTCAGCAGTTTTTCGCCGTAGAAAATGGAGTTGGCGCCGGCAAAAAAAGCGAGCGCCTGCATTTGTTCATTCATGGTTTCGCGCCCGGCAGATAAGCGCACATGCGAACGCGGCATCAGAATGCGCGCCACGGCAATCGTGCGCAAAAAATCAAAAGGGTCGATATCCGCTTCGTTTTCCAACGGCGTGCCTTCTACTTTGACGAGGTTGTTGATTGGCACGGAGTCTGGGTGTGGATTGATGTTGGCCAGTTGCTGCAACAAACCGGCGCGATCATTTTGTGTTTCGCCCATACCGACAATGCCGCCGCTGCACACTTTCATGCCGGCGTTGCGCACATTGTCCAGAGTTTCCAAACGGTCGGCGTAAGTGCGTGTGGTGATGATCTCACCGTAGTACTCCGGTGATGTATCCAGATTGTGGTTGTAATAATCCAGGCCCGCTTCCGCCAAACGTTTGGATTTATCGGCATCCAGCATGCCCAGAGTCATGCAAGTTTCCATGCCCAGTGCTTTGACTTCGCGCACCATGTGCAACACATAGGGCATGTCTTTTTCCGCCGGCGAGCGCCAGGCTGCGCCCATGCAGAAGCGGGTGGAGCCATTGGCTTTGGCGGCGCGCGCCTCCTCGATCACTTTTTCAATTTCCAGCAATTTTTCCTTGTCGAGCCCAGTGTCGTAATGGCCGCTCTGCGGGCAGTATTTGCAGTCTTCAGGGCAAGCGCCGGTTTTGATCGACAGCAGCGTGCTCACCTGCACCTGGTTGGGGTCGAAGTGCTCGCGGTGAACCTGTTGGGCGCGGAACAGCAGGTCATTGAAGGGGAGAGCGAACAGGGCAAGGATTTCTTGTCGCGTCCAGTCGTGGCGTAGTGCTGCGAGGGTCATGGGAAAGGCCTGCGAGAAAAGGCGCATCATAGCCGCGCCCTTGGTGCCGCTGTCAACCTGAGAGCGGATTTTGGGTTGACAGGGTTGCGGGTTCACGAGCCAATACGGTGAGAGATGTGCTGTCGGGAAAATAGAAAGGTGGCGTTTACTCGCCGATAACATCATCGAAACCATCATCAACAAGAGAAGCGGATCAAGTTTGCTGCACGCACTCCTGTTTTCCTGCCAACTAAACCAGCTGTTCCACTGAAACGCCGAGTGCTGTAGCCAGTTTTTCCAGTGTTGCCCTACGCGGACGATTGCTGGTTTCCATTTGAGCCAAGGCAGACTGGGTAATGTGCATGCGTGCAGCTACATCTGCCTGTGTGAAACCCAAGTACTCGCGCCATGCGCGCGGCAGGGAATAATTCTCCCTCAGCACATAGCGCATAACTTCGTGCGGCACTGTGCCATCATCGGGAATGCGCTGAGTGGCATCAGGTACAAGACGCAGGTACTCCTCATAGGGAATAACAACAAAAGCCGGCTTGCCATTCTGGAGAATGGTTTGTATTTCAGTAGGTGCGGTCATCACGTTTTTTCACCTCTTGGATAGTAATAATGCGTGTGGCGGTATCGACGTCAAAAAGGATGCGAAATCGACCTGCTCTCAGACGATATCCATAGTCATGGTTCGTCAGTGCTTTGACTTGCGAGCAATCTGGCCAAAAATGCAAGCCATCAACGGCTTCTTCAAGCTCTATGCGCGCGGTGCGATCGATAATCTTGCTGATTTGTTTACGGGCTCTGGATTGCCAGTTGACGCAATACATCGTTCGCACCTCCTTGTGCGCTTATAAAAAATAAGTATTTATTAGTAATTATGCAAGTTTTTACTGAAGACTTTTTCGGTTCGTTCCGTGAACCATTTGTCTCAGTGGGTGATTGGCCTACGGGTTCACCAGCCCCTGCAGATGTGCGATGAGATCGGTGGCGAGCAGGCCGCGTTCGCCCTGTTCTGCGGCGGCGCAGTCGGCGGCTTCGGCGTGCAGGCAGACGCCGAGGCTCGCGGCTGTGGTGGGGTCGAGGTCTTGTGCCAGCAAGCTGCCGATAATGCCGGCCAGCACGTCACCCATGCCGCCGGAGGCCATGCCGGGATTGCCGCCGTTGCACAGGCCGATGACGCCATCGGGGCCGCAGACCAGCGTGCCTGCACCTTTTAATACGGCGACGCCGCCGTAGCGTTGCTGCAGGGCGCGCACGGCGGCAAAGCGGTCGCGCTGCACATCGGCGGTGGTGATACCGAGCAGACGGGCGGCCTCGGCAGGGTGTGGGGTCAGCACCCAGTCGTCGCGGCGCGGCTCGCGCACCACGCGACCTTCGGCGAGCATGTTGAGTGCATCGGCATCGAGCACCAATGGCAGGCCGCTCAGGGTGGCCTGTTGCAACATCTGTTCAGACCAGGCGCTGCGTCCGAGACCGGGGCCGACTACCAGCACCGAAGGCTTTGCCAACAGCGGCTCCAGCGCTTGGCCGGAGGTGACGCCGGTCACCATGATTTCGGGGCGACGCGCCAGCACCGCCGCAACATGCTCTGGCCGCGTGGCGGCACTGGTCAGCCCGGTGCCGCAGCGGGTCGCCGCCTCTGCCGCCAGCAAGACCGCGCCACCCGTGCCGCAGTCGCCGCCGATCACCATGACATGCCCAAACAAGCCTTTGTGTGCCGTGCGCGGGCGAGGCGGCAGGGCGTCCAACAAATCGGGCAGAGACAGCAGTTCGCAATCGATGTCTTCTGCGGGCGGCAATGCCTCAGCGCCCAAGCTGGCAAATTCCACCACACCGGTGAAGTCGGGCGCATCGGCGGTATACAGGCCGCGTTTGCGGGCGACAAAAGTGACGGTGACATCTGCCACCACAGCCACACCTTCCGCACAGCCGCTGTCAGCATCGATGCCGGAAGGAAGGTCGATAGCGAGAATGGGCAGGCCGCTGTCATTGATGGTTTCGATAGCGGCAGCGTAGGCGTGACGCGCCGCGCCACTGCTGCCGGTGCCGAGCAAGGCGTCGACGATCACGCCGGTGGCCGGCAGCGCCATATCCGCGTGCCAAGCTGCCACGTCAACGCCGCTGCGCACGGCGTATGCATGAGCCAATTTTGCATCGCCGAGCAATTGGTCGACAGCGCCGACAGCCCATACCTGCACAGCAATATTTTTTTCCTGCGCCAGTGCTGCCAGCAAATAACCGTCACCGCCGTTGTTGCCACTGCCGCACAATACTGTGATGCGCGCGGGATCTGGCCAGTGCGCCAACAACACCTCCAGCGCGGCGCGTGCGGCGCGTTTCATCAAGGCAATGCCGCTGATGCCGCTGGCAATCATGGCTGCATCCAGGGCGCGCGTTTCTTCGGCAGTGTGCAAAGTGTCAGATAGCATGACGATAAATCTCGATGGCAAGGTGAAAGTTCACTGCGATTGTTTTTTCAGCCAGGGCAATGGATTGATGGGGCTGCCATTCTGGCGAATTTCAAAGTACAGCGCCGATTCTTTTTCGCCGCCGCTATTGCCGACGCGCGCAATCGCTTCACCCGGTTGCACCCACTCGCCCGGTTCGCGCAGCAACACATCGTTGTGTGCGTACAAACTCATAAAATTGTCGCCGTGATCGAGCACTAACAGCAAACCTTGCCCGCGCAAGGTGTCGGCATACATTACGCGCCCGCCGTGCACCGCATGCACATCGCTGCCATTAGTGGCTTGAATGAGCAAGCCGTCCCAGGTGATGCTGCCTTGGCGTTGATCGCCAAAACGCTGCAACAGTTTGCCGCGTGTCGGCCACAATAATTTGCCTTTGCGTTGGGTGAAT
Source organism: uncultured Pseudomonadales bacterium (assembly GCA_964655625.1). GTDB lineage: Bacteria > Pseudomonadota > Gammaproteobacteria > Pseudomonadales > UBA7239 > UBA7239. The sequence continues at coordinate 18,785 of CAZZNL010000001.1, read as the reverse complement.
GATTGCGCTTGCAGGCGCAGTAAATCTTCAGTGCTGTAAGCCGGTGTTTCAGTGGTGGTTGACGCAGCGGTGTGCTTGTCGGCTTCATGTTGTTGCTGTTGCTGTTGCTGTTGCTGTTGCTGTTGGGCGAGTTGCTCGCGCGCTTGTTGTTCAGCTTGGCGGCGCTGTTCATCTTGCAGGCGTTTTTCTTCGCGCGCTTTGTCGAGGGCGCGCTGCTGTTCGATCTGGGTGATCACTTTTTGCAGTGCATCGCGATCCTGCTCCAGTTTGGCCAGTTCTTCGCCTTTGCTTTGGAGATTGGCGTTGGTCTGTTCGATCAGCAGTTGGCGCTCACTGCGTTCGGTTTGCAGTTGCGCGACTTCTTGTTCTAAAGAAGATTGCAGGGTTTGCAGTTCACGTATGGTGGTTGCTGTTTCACGTTCGATGTCCGCCAGTTTTTGAATGGCATCGAGATAGGACTGCATTTTTTCTTGCCGCGCCGCAACGAAATAGTGGTGATACTGAAAGTTGCGAGAGAGCGTGCTGGCATCATCCTGCTCCAGCAGCAGGCGCAGCTGCGATTGTGTGCCTGCGGCATACAGCGCACGCAGCTGCTGGCCGATGCGCTCCCGCTGGTCGGCAATCGAGCTGCTTACGGCTTTTTTTGTGCAGCCAGTGCTTCGGCTTCTTTTTGTTTTTCCGCAATTTGTTTTTTCAGTGTTTCAATTTTGCTCATCTGCGCGGCAACGTCTTTGTCAGATTGATCCAGTTTGACTTGCAGCTCATCGCGCGATTTTTGAATGCTGGCCAAATCGGTGCGCAGTTTTTCGATGGCTTGCTGCATGTCGGTAATTTTTTTGGTCAAATCTTCCGTCGCAGCGGGTTGGCTGATGGGCGCAGGTTCGGGTTTGGCGGCGGCAGTTTTTTTACTGGCAGCCAAGGCGCCATTGCATGCAACACCGAGCAAGGTGGCGGCGAGTAACAGGTGGCGAATGTTCATGTGTGCATCTCCTTGCGGAATGTATTAAATAAAAAGTGGTGCGTGCGTAAAAGCTGTCAGGCCAGCGTGATGAGACTGCGCCCCGTCATCTCGGCGGGTTGCGGCAATCCCAGCAGTGTCAGCATGCTCGGTGCAACGTCGGCCAGTGTACCACCGTCGCTGATCGTCACTGAACGCTGCCCGATGTATAAAAACGGAACTTGTTCACAAGTATGTTGGGTGTGCACTTGTTGTGCTTCGTAGTCTTGCATCTGTTCGCAGTTGCCGTGATCGGCGGTGATCAGGCATTCGCCGCCGACAGCCAGCACGGCATCGCGCACACGTCCCACGCAAACATCTAGCGCCTCCACCGCTTTGACAGCGGCGCTGAACACACCGGTGTGGCCGACCATATCGCCGTTGGCATAGTTGCAGATGATGACATCGAACTGCTGGCTGTTGATCGCCGCCACCAGTTTGTCGGTCACTTCAAAGGCGCTCATTTCCGGCTGTAAGTCATAGGTGGCGACTTTAGGGGAGTCGACCAAGATGCGCTGTTCGCCCTCGTAGAGCGCTTCGCGCCCGCCGCTGAAAAAGAAAGTGACGTGCGCATATTTTTCCGTTTCGGCAATGCGCAGTTGCGTTTTGTGCAGGCTCTCCAGGTATTCGCCCAAAGAGTTTTTTAAGGTGGTTGGCGGGTAGGCGCACAGTGCTTGAATATCATCGGCGTATTCGCTGGTCATGACAAAAGCGCCGAGCGCGGGATGTGCTTTGCGCGCAAAACCGTTGAAATTGGCATCGGTCAATGTGCGCGTGATTTGGCGCGCGCGGTCGGCGCGGAAGTTCATGAACAGCACCACATCGCCATCTTGCAGCGCTACCGGCGCACCGATAGTGGTCGCTTTAACGAACTCATCGTTTTCATCGCGTGCATACGCGGCTTGTAAACCGGCAACGGCAGTGTCTGCGTGAAACGCCGCGCTGCCGGTGGTCAGCAAGTCGTAGGCCTGCTCGACGCGATCCCAGCGTTTGTCGCGATCCATGGCGTAGTAGCGCCCGCAGATGGAAGCAAAACGGCCGACGCCCAAGGCCTCGAATTTGTTTTGCGCGCGCTGTAGTGATTGCTCAGCGCTGCGCGGCGGCGTGTCGCGGCCATCGAGAAACGCGTGCAAGAAAATTTGCTGGGCTCCACGTTGAGCGGCCAGTTCCAGAGCGGCGAAGATGTGATTTTCATGGCTGTGCACGCCACCTTCCGACAACAAGCCCCAAATATGCACGGCCTTGCCGTTAGCTACTGCTTTGTCGATGGCCTGGCAGTAGGCGGGATTGTGAAAGAACGCGCCATCGACAATGTCTTTATCGATGCGTGTCAGCTGTTGCCAGACCACGCGCCCCGCGCCCAAGGTCATGTGGCCGACTTCGCTGTTGCCGAACTGGCCTTCAGGCAGACCCACATCCAGACCGGAGCCAGAGACCAGGCTGTGCGGGTTATTGCGCCACAGCGCGTCCCACACCGGTTTGTTGGCGGCGGCGATGGCGTTGTCTTGGGTGTCTTCGCGGTAGCCGAAGCCGTCGAGAATGAGGAGAACGAGGGGTGTGGGAGCGGAGGTCATGGGCGACTCAAGCCGATACAAAAGAAGAAGGCGCTATCTTACGGAAGCCTTGATCTCTGGCAAAGACACTCGTCAGTGAGCTTATGTCTGGCGGGAGGCGTGTATACTTTCGCCTCCCAAAATTGCAGTGTCTGATAACCCCATGGCTTTGTTTCTCACATTTATTGGCGAGCAGTGGATGCTGGTGTCCCTGCTGTTGGCGCTACTTGGTTTGTTTCTGTGGAACGAGAATCGTCGCGCCGGTGACAGTATCTCTGTGCATCAGCTGACCCAGCAGGTCAACCAAGCCAATGCCCTGGTGCTGGATCTGCGCGAGCCCAAGGAGTTTCGCGAAGGCCATGTGGTTGATGCGCTCAACATTCCCTACGCCAAACTGGCCGAGCGCATGAATGAGCTCGATAAAGCACGCCCGCTGGTGCTGGTAGACAAGATGGGCCAGCACAGCGCAGCTGCCGGGCGCACCCTGAAGCAGGCCGGTTTTCAAGTGTCTCGCCTCCAGGGTGGAATGAGCGAATGGACCATTGCCAACCTGCCACTGGTGAAGGGAGGCTGATGCATGGCGGCGGTGACGATCTACTCCTCGGATTTTTGCCCTTACTGCCGTCGTGCCAAGGCGCTGCTGCGAGACAAAGGCGTGGACTTTGAAGAAATTTGTGTCGATGGCGAAGCGGGACTGCGTGCAGAAATGGCAGCCCGTGCCGGCCGCAATACCGTGCCGCAAATTTGGATCGGCGAACGCCACATCGGCGGTTGTGACGATTTGCACGCCTTGGAACAGCGCGGTGAACTCGATAGTTTGTTAGCGCACACTTAACGAATAAGACTTTTATTACGGAGTTTTTATGGCCGAGCCAGTCGAGCAGCAGTTTGGTATCCAGCGCATTTACGTCAAAGACGCCTCATTCGAGCTGCCCTTGGGCGCCACGGTGTTTGGTCGCCAGTGGAAACCGGCAGTGGAGCAGGAGTTGTCGACCACCACCACGGCCATGCATGACGACCACTACGAAGTGGTGTTGACGCTCACGATCACGGGCAAGCTCGATGATCAGCCGGCGTTTCTGGTGGAAGTGCAGCAGGCGGGCGTGTTCTTGATGCGCGGGTTGAGTGAGGAGCAAATCCGCCAAGTGGCGGGCATCAACTGCCCGTCGATTTTATTTCCCTATGCGCGCGAAGCGGTTGACGGCCTGATGGTGCGCGCCACCCTGCCGCCATTGATGCTGCCGCCGATCAATTTCGAAGCCCTGTTCCAACAAGCGCTGGCGCAGCAGGCACAGCAGCCGACGTCGCACTGATTTCCTATATCAAAAAACTTTGATATAGGTGCCAGCTCTGCTAGTATCGCCGCTCGCGTTTTAACTGGCAGTGCCATGCTTCCCGATTCCTTGCCCATCGCAGCCGATGCCGACAGCGAATGTCTGCATCTGGCCAGCTACCTGAAGGCCGCCGCCGATCCGCTGCGGCTGATGGTGCTGCGCCTGCTCAAGCAGGATTCGTTTGCGGTGTTGGAGTTGTGTCAGCTGCTGGCCGTCAAGCAGTCGGGTATGAGTCATCACCTGAAAATTCTGGCGCAGTCGGGTTGGGTGACGACGCGACGCGAAGGCAACACCATTTTTTATCGCCGCACCACGGCGGCGGAGTGCGGCAGTCGCAGCCATGAATTGGCGCAGATACAGCAGGCGCTGTTCGCGCGCATCGACAGCATGGTTCTCGATGCGGACATTACCGCGCGCTTGCAAGCCGTGCAGCGCGAGCGCACCGCCAGTTCGCACGATTTTTTCAAAGACAATGCGGCGCTGTTTCGTCAACAGCAAGAGCAGATTGCCGATTACGAGTTGTACGGTTCGGCTGTGGCCGCTCTGCTGGATCGCTTGCGTTTGCCTTCGCGCAAATTGGCGTTGGAAATAGGCCCCGGCAACGGACAGTTTCTAGCTGAATTGTCGATGCGTTTTGATGCGGTGTTGGGCATCGACAATCAGCCGCCGATGCTGGCACAAGCAGCGGAATATGTGCGGGAAAAAGCGCTGGCCAATGTTGAGCTGCACTGCGAAGAGGTGTCTGATCTGTCGCAAGCTTTGCATCCCGACTGTGTGGTGTTGAACATGGTGTTGCACCATACGCCATCGCCCGCAAAAATTATTGCTGCCGTGGCGCGCTTGATGCCTGCGCAAGCGGTATTGCTGATCTGTGAATTGTCGCATCACCAGCAGAGCTGGGTGCGAGAATCTTGCGGTGATATCTGGCTCGGTTTTGATCCGGATGAATTAACCGGCTGGCTCACGCAAGCCGGTTTTGTTTGTGAGCACAGTCAGTATCTGGCTTTGCGCAATGGTTTTCAGATCCAAATTCACGCGGCGCGCAAGTTGCCGCATTCCCTCCACTCTTCTTGAATGTGTAACAGGAGCGTAGTCCATGTCTGAGTATTCCGTTTTTACTTCTGAATCTGTTTCTGAAGGCCATCCCGATAAAATGGCGGACCAAGTGTCGGATGCCATCCTCGACGCTATTCTCGAACAGGATCAATACGCACGCGTGGCCTGTGAAACGCTGGTAAAAACTGGCGTGGCCATTGTCGCCGGTGAAATTACTACAACCGCCGTGATCGATTACGAAAAAATTATTCGCGGTGTCATCAATGACATTGGCTACAACAGTTCAGATGTGTATTTTGATGGCAGCACTTGCGGCGTATTGAATTTGCTCGGCCAACAGTCGCCGGATATTGCGCAAGGTGTTGATCGCGCCAAGCCGGAAGACCAGGGCGCAGGTGACCAGGGTTTGATGTTTGGTTACGCCTCGAATGAAACCGATGTGTTGATGCCAGCGCCGATTCAATATGCGCATCGTTTGGTAGAGAGACAGGCAGAGGCGCGCAAGTCCGGTTTACTGCCGTGGTTGCGCCCTGATGCCAAATCGCAAGTTACTTTCCGCTATGAAAATGGCAAGCCGGTAGCGGTGGATGCCATTGTGTTGTCGACACAGCACGCAGCGGATGTCAGCGATAAAGACATACACGATGGCGTGATGGAACTGGTGATCAAACACGTGATTCCCGCGCAGTGGATGTCCAAAGAAACCAAGATATACATCAACCCTACCGGCCGTTTTGAAATCGGCGGACCGATGGGCGATTGCGGTTTGACAGGTCGCAAAATCATTGTCGATTCTTACGGTGGCATGGCGCGTCACGGTGGTGGTGCGTTTTCGGGCAAAGATCCTTCCAAAGTCGATCGCTCTGCTGCGTATGCCGGTCGCTATGTGGCAAAAAACATTGTTGCAGCTGGTCTGGCTGATCGCTGTGAAATTCAGGTGTCGTACGCCATTGGTGTGGCGGAGCCGACATCGGTTTCTATCAACACTTTCGGCACCGGCAAAATATCTGATGAAAAAATTGTGCAGTTAGTGCGCGAATTTTTTGATCTGCGCCCTTACGGTTTGACACGCCAATTGGATTTGCTGCATCCGATTTATCGCCCCACAGCGTCTTATGGCCACTTTGGGCGTGCATCTGAGGAGATTGTGTACAACGGCAAACCTTGCACAACGTTCACTTGGGAGCGAACCGATAAGGCAGCGGCTTTGCGCGATGCGGCAGGCTTAAAATAAAAGCTTTTATCTCAAAGCTTTTATTTTAAAAACACGTTGTTAACGATGTCGTCGGCAAGTTGTTTATTGGCTTGCACAATGGCGCGACTCAGTGTGCCGTAATCGTCTTCGAACCAGTATTTTATGGGTTGAGCCTGGCTCTCAAACTCGTAATTCTGTTGCAGCAAAGATTTGCCAGAAGCGGCTTCAATGAGGTTGACGTGCGCCGTCATGGCGAGATGCAACATCGGTGTGCGGCTGTCGCTGCTTTCCAGTCCGGCGCTGAGCACCTGCACCTCCATCACCGTTTGGTAGCCCCAGCGCGCCGCAACGCTGGCGATGGTTTCATTGCCTTGGGGTGCTGGCAGTGTGTTGTGCGTCATTTCATGCTCGGCCAGCCGCGCATTGCGCTGACCGATGTCGTCAATTGTGCTGACCAAGGCGAGGCTGAGGTTGGCACTGCGCAAGGCATCGTTGGTGCGTTTTTCCATGTCGGCAACCGCTGCGGGTGTGATGGTGGGCTGACCGCCCGCTACGCTGCCTTTGTAGATATCGGCTGGGAGAATCAGTGCGGTGCACACCACCAGTACTAGGGGGGCTAGCTGTGCTGAACTCATGGTGGCATCCAGGCATCTGTCCATTCCCTGCGCCGCGCCTTTTCCTGCGCCACCCATAGCTCCCGACATACCGCCGCTGGGAAAATCGCCATTGAGAAAGGTGAAGATGCAGCTAACGAGGCTCAGAAGAACGC
>CAZZNL010000001.1:0-11871 GCA_964655625.1 uncultured Pseudomonadales bacterium | reverse complement strand
AAGGTTTTTTCTGTAGGTCCTGCGCTGTTGAGATAAACCTTGCCCAGTTGCTGGCGCACTTCGGCGGTAATCGGTGTTGGATGATGGGAGCAGCCCAGGAGCAAGCTGGTGCTCAGTAGCAGTGAAACAGGGATGTGACGAAGTGGAGAAGGGTTGGCAGGCATAAGCGCAAGCTTCAGAACGTTGCGCTGTTTATACAGGATTTCCGCAAGCTTGCCATCCTGTCAGCGGTGCGTTCTCCGCTAGAATGACCGGCACTATTCACAGGTTGTGTGCCATGGAATACCAGACGATGGTCGAGCAGCTCTTTCATCAGAGCATCAATGCCAAAATTGACTGTGTGGAAATGACCACGGCGCCGCTGGTGCGCGCCGGATTGTCCCTGGCGGAGTGTTTTCTGGCGGATGGAAAGGCGCTGGTTTACGGCCACGGCAACGCCGCGCCCAATGCACAATTTTTGGTGGCGAGCTTGATGAATCAGGGTGAGCGCGAGCGCCCGGGTCTGCCCGCCATTCTGTTGGACAGCAATGCCCTGCACGGCGCTATTGAAAGCGATTACGGCACCCACGAGGCCTTGGCGCGGCAAGTGCTGGCCCTGGGACAGCCTGGTGATCGTCTGGTGTTGTTTTCCTGTTCAGGCAGCCCGGCCAGTCTGCTAAATGCAATCAGTGCCGCCCACGAACGCGATATGACCGTAATCGCTTTCACGGCGCAAGACAGCGGGGATTTGCCGGTGCTGCTGGCCGAGCGCGATATTGATATTTGCGTGCCACTGGCATCGCGTTTTCGTATCCACGAAAATCATTTACTGCTATCGTTCGCGCTTTGCGAATTGGTCGAATATCAGATGTTTGGAGGTTTGTAATGCGTTGGCTGATGACATGCATGATGGTGGTTTTTCTCGCGGCGTGTGCGCCGATTATGGATGCGACTAGCGATGGTCCGATTCGCCAGAATGCAGGCAAGCGCACGATGGGCGCAGCCCTGGATGACAGCCGCATCGAAGATGTGGCGCTGGTCAACATCAAGAAAGTGAGCCCAGAGATGCGCAAAGGCAATATCACCGTGGTCAGTTTCAATGGTGTTGTGCTGCTGTTGGGACAGGTGCCCAGTGAAACGCTGCGCACCAAAGCGGCAGAAGCGGCATCCAAAGTGCAGAAAGTGCGTCAAGTGCAGAATGAGCTGACCGTGGGTCGCAATATCACCTTTGGTGCGCGTTCTTATGACAGCTGGCTGACTACGAAGGTCAAAACCAAATACGCGTTCAATAACGATGTCAACGGCCAGCGCGTAAAAGTGGTGACGGAAAATAAAGTGATTTATCTGATGGGCTTGATGAAACGCCGAGAGGCGGATCTGGCGGCATCTTCTGCGCAGACTACATCCGGCGCGCGCCGTATCGTCAAAGCGTTTGAGTACATCGATTGAGTGTGGCCTGTGTAAAACAGGCTGGCGCTAACAAAAAAAACACCGCATTCGCGGTGTTTTTTTTGGAGGGGTTTGAAGTCAGAGTTCGAGTTGCGATTGATTGCCGAGCGCGTGGGCAATCTTGTCAGTGAGACGCTGTAACTCGCGGTCATCGCCGTCACTGCGGCCACTGTTTTGCAGCAGTTCGTGAGCGATATTAAGGCCGACCATCACCGCAATGCGTTCTGCGCCAATGACATTGCCGGTTGAACGCACTGCGCGCATTTTTTCATCGAGATAATTTGCGGCGCGCAGCAGCGCCTCTTTTTCTTCTGGTGGACAGGCCACTTGGTAGTCGCTATCCAGTATGCGCAAGCGCACGGTGGATGGTGTGCTGCTCATGGTGGCGGCTCCTTAGGATACATCGGGTGATGCGCTGGAGCTGTATTCCTGCTCCAGTGCCTTGAGTCGATCGATCATGGCTTCGACGCGTGTGCGCGCCAGTTCGTTTTTTTCAATCAAGCGGCCGCGCTCTTTGCGCCAGCTGTTTTCTTGCGCGCGCAGATTGCGGTTTTCCTGCTCCAGCTGATGACAGCGATAGATCAGCTGGTCTACCTGGTGTTCGAGTGCCCGGAACTGTTCAGCGCTCATGGGTCGCAACCTGATAAAAGCTTGGAAGAGGGTGTCTGCGCGGTACTATAAGTGAGCCACTGCTAGCCGGTCAATGAAGGGGTTTGTCAGCTTGCTGCTGCAAGCTGCTGATGTGCAAGGATTTTCAAAAACAGTGGTGCTGGCGACTGCGTGTCGCGTCTGTGCAGTGGTGCGGAGCCGGTGGTAGCATGCCCTGCTTTTTTGGAACAGTGCGAGGCTGGCAGTGGCGAGTATTACCCATGAACAACTGAGTGCGCGCTTGCAGGAATTGCAACTGCCGGTCGCCGCCGATGTGCTGCACGGTGCTCTGGTCGGTTTAGCCTGCGCTGGTTTGGAACCGGGGCAGGAAGCATGGTTGGCGCAGTTGGCCAGTTGTCTGGAAGATGTCGATGTTGCTAGCAATGAGGCCATGCTCTCAGCTCTGCAAACGTTGATAGGCAAAGAACTGGCCGACGGGGAGCTGGGCTTTCAGCTGTTGTTGCCTGACAGTGAGGAGTTTTTGTCGGTGCGCGTACAGGCGCTGGCGCGCTGGAGTGACAGTTTTATTTACGCCTTTGTAGCGACGGCGCGCGAGTTGTCGCAGGAGGATCGCGAAGTATTGGAAGACATCGCCGCCATCAGCCAGGTGGATGACGGTGAGATAGAAACAGAAAATGCACCGGGATTGTCGGCCCTGAATAATCCCGAAGAAGCGGACAGCAACGAGCGCGATTTTATGGAGCTGTGTGAATATGTGCGCATGGCGGCTATGGATTTGTATCGCGAAGCCAGCAGCGGTATTGGTGGTGAACAGCAAGGAGCATTGCAATGAAGTCGTTATTGCCACGCAAGGAATTTTCCGCCAGACGTGCGCGTTTGATGCAGATGATGGAACCCAACAGCATCGCGATTATTCCGTCTGCACATGAAGTTCGTCGCAATGCCGATACGCATTTTCCTTTTCGGCAGGACAGCGATTTTTATTATCTGACGGGGTTCAATGAGCCCGATGCCGTGGCGGTGTTGATTCCCGGTCGTGCGCATGGTGCTTTTGTGTTGTTTTGCCGCGATCGCGATCCATTGCGCGAATTGTGGGACGGTTATCGCGCAGGGCCAGACGGCGCTTGCAGCGATTATGGCGCCGACGATGCGTTTCCCATTGATGATCTCGATGAAATATTGCCCGGTTTGTTGGAGGGACGTGAGCGTGTCTACTATGCCATGGGGCGCGATAGCGAGTTTGATCGCCATGTCATGGAATGGGTGAATACTATTCGCGGCAAAGTGCGCTCTGGTGCGATTCCGCCGGGTGAATTTCTCGATTTGAATCACTTTTTGCATGAATTGCGGCTGTTCAAAAGCGCAGCCGAAATTCAGTTGATGCAGCAAGCGGCGGATATTTCTGCCAAAGCGCATCGGCGCGCCATGGCCGTGTGCAAGCCTGGCATGATGGAGTATCAGCTGGAAGCGGAATTGCTGCATGTGTTTGCCAAAAATGGTGCGCGTTTTCCTGCCTATTCTTCCATTGTGGGCGGTGGAGAAAACGGCTGTATTCTGCACTATGTGGAAAACCGGCATGCGCTGCGCAATGGTGATTTGGTACTGATTGATGCCGGTTGTGAATTGGATCATTACGCATCGGATATCACGCGCACGTTTCCTGTTGGCGGCAAGTTTTCTCCTGAACAGGCAGCGCTGTATACATTGGTGTTGAAAGCGCAGTTGGCCGCCATTGCCTTGGTGAAACCGGGCAGGCACTGGAACGAACCCTACGATGCCACTGTACGTGTGATTACGGAAGGTCTGGTGCAGTTGGGCTTGTTAAAAGGCAAAGTCAGCGCCTTGATCAAGGCTGAAGCGTATCGCGACTTTTATATGCATCGCGCCGGGCATTGGCTCGGCATGGATGTGCACGATGTTGGCGATTACAAATGCGGTGGTGAATGGCGCGTGTTTGAGCCGGGGATGGTGTTGACGGTCGAACCTGGCATTTATGTTTCGCCCAATAACAAGAAAGTGGATAAAAAATGGCGCGGGATCGGTATCCGTATTGAAGACGATGTGGTGGTGACAAAAACAGGTTGTCATGTGCTCACGGCAGGTGTTCCAAAAACAGTAGAAGACATTGAGGAGTGGATGGCATTGCAACATCCGCATCTACCTGCCGAGATGGAAGCAGCCAAGACGAAAACAGCTAAGACGAAAACAGCGGCAGTGAAAAAAACCTCAGTAAAAACTGAAGCGGTAAAGCAGAAAGCTGTCGCAAGTTCCGCCACTAAGAAACGCAGTCTGCGTGCATGAAAGTAGTTGATGTTGCCATTGTTGGCGGAGGCATGGCGGGTGCGGCACTGTCACTGTTGTTAGCGCAAGCCATGCCGACTTTATCGGTGGCACTGTTGGAGCAGCATGTTCTGCCGCAAACAGAAGATGAACATTTGCAGTTGCCCAGTTTTGATGCGCGCTCTACGGCGCTGTCTTTCAGTGCGCGCAATATTTTGCAGCAAATAGCGGTGTGGGCAGAGGTGCTGCCGTATGCACAGCCCATCATGCAAGTGCATGTTTCGGAGCGCAGTCGGCCGTTGGGTCTGTTAATGAAAGCAGAAGAAGCCGGTCTGCCGGCTTTGGGTTATGTGGTGGAAAACCGCGTGCTGGGGCATGTGTTATTGCGGGCGGTGCAGCGGCAACAACAGGTGCAGCTGTATGACAACACGAAAGTGTGTCGCGTAAACATGCAGGCGCAATATGCGCAGCTGTCGCTGCAAAAAAACACGCCGCAAAAACATAATGGCGATGAGCAGTTGTTTGCACGCTTATTGGTAGTGGCGGACGGTGCGCAGTCAGCACTGCGACAACAACTGGGCATCGCCGTTGATGAACAGCCTTACGATCAACACGCATTGGTGGCCAATGTCGTGACCGAGTTGCCGCACGGCGGTGTGGCGTATGAGCGTTTCACGGAAACGGGGCCTGTTGCGTTATTGCCGCTGCGCGATTGCGCCGATCAGTCGCGCGCTGCTTTAATTTGGACGCTGCCGGATGCTGAGTTTCCAACAGTGATGCAATTGTCCGATGCGGCGTTGCTGGCGCGCATTCAGCAGCAGTTTGGCAATCGCTGCGGGCGTTTGTTGTCGCTGGGTGCGCGCCACGGTTACCCGCTGTCACTGGTACAAGCGCTTGAGCAGGTGCGTTCGCGTGTGGTGTTGATGGGTAGTGCTGCACATCATTTACATCCTGTGGCAGGGCAAGGATTTAATTTGATTTTGCGCGACTGTTTGGCCTTGGCCGAAGTGTTGGCATCAGCGTTGGCGCAACAGACAGATATTGGTGCGTTGTCGATATTGCAAACGTACGCCGCTCGCCAACAGTGGGATCAACAAAAAACGGTGACGGCCAGTGATTGGCTGCCGCGTTTGTTTTCTAATCGCCATACACCACAGAGAGTGCTGCGCAGTGCTGCACTGCTAGGCTTGGATTTTTTGCCGGGTTTGCGCGAACGCTTCGCGCGTGAGGCAACAGGATTGGCAACATGACAACGGCGTCTCAGGAAAAAGTTGAATTTGATGTTGTGATTGTCGGCGGCGGCATGGCGGGTTGCGCCGTGGCTTGTGCGTTGGCGGATACGGCATGCCGCATTGCTATTATCGAGCAGGCAGAGCCACAAGTTTTTTCAGCAGACAATTTTTTTGATCCGCGCGTAGTGGCATTGAGTGTGGCATCGCGTCGTTTCCTGGACACTCTGGGCGTTTGGGATGCTATTGCCGCGCAGCGCCTGTGTTTGTTCAAGCACATGCAAGTGTGGGATGCAGAGGGCACAGCACAAATCACGTTTGATGCAGAAGCCGTACAAGAGGCAGCGCTGGGTTATATCGTTGAAAACAGTTTATTGGTGCACGCGCTGCGCGAACGCTTGCGTATGTTTGCCAATGTGCAGTGGCTTTGCCCCGATGCTGTCGTGGGTTTGTACGATCAAGCGGGCATGGCCTGTGCAGAATTGGTGTTGCGCAGCGGTCGCGAATTGCGCTGTCAGTTGGTAGTAGCAGCCGATGGCGCGCAGTCGCAACTGCGCCAGTTTTCCGGTATCGACACGGTGGAGTGGGATTACGGCCATAGTGCGGTGGTGGCGACGGTATGCACACAAAAACCGCATGCATTTACGGCGCGCCAGAGTTTTCTGACCGGCGGCCCGTTGGCTTTTTTGCCGCTGCCAGACAGTGCAGACGGGAAACATTGGTGTTCTATTGTGTGGTCGATGCCGCCAGAAGATGCACAAACCGTTGTAGCGCTGCCGGAACACGACTTTGCGCGACAGCTGGAGCGCGCATTTGAACACGCTCTCGGTGATATTCTGGCGGTGCGCAATCGTTTTGCTTTTCCCTTGCGGCAGCGCCACGCGCAGACGTATCAGCAACATCGCACCGTGTTGATCGGTGATGCTGCGCATACGATTCATCCGTTGGCGGGGCAGGGCGTCAATCTTGGTTTTATGGATGTGAAAGTGCTGGCGGAAGAAGTGCGCACTGCTTTGGCGAAGAATATTTCGCTCGCACATCCTACGGTGTTGAAGCGTTATCAGCGCAGGCGGCGCGGCGCTAACTTGTCCATGACGGCCACCATGGAGCTGTTCAAGCAATTATTTGCACGCCGTGAATTGCCGGTGCGTTGGTTGCGTAATGTGGGCATGCACGGTGTAGATAGCGCGCCTTTATTGAAGAAAAAGATCATGCGTCATGCCATGGGATTGACGGAACACTAAAACGGTAATTAACAAACTCAAGGATGAGGAGTAATCATGGAAAATTTTTCCGCTATTTTGCCGTGGCTGGCATTGAATCGCGTGCCGGATTTAGGCCCTGTTTCACAGAAAAAAATCCTCGATGCTGTCGGTGGGATGCAGGTGTTACGGCAGTTGCCTATGCCTGTGCTTGAGCAGGTGATGCGCCCTGATCAATGGCAATTGTGGCGAGATTTTTGCGAAGAAAAAGAGAGCAGCAGCTTGCGCGTGCAAGCACTGTGCGATGCGGAGCGCGCAACAGCAGCGGGAGCTGTATTGCTCACCGCTGACTGCGATGACTATCCGGCGTTGTTGGCGCAAATTCCCGCCGCGCCGACGGTGCTGTATGTGCGCGGCAATGCAGTGGCATTGCATTTGCCGCAATTGGCTGTAGTCGGCAGTCGCCATGCGTCGGCCACGGGTTTGGAATTGGCGCATGAATTTTCGATGGCATTGGCACAACAGGGGTTAGCTATCACGAGTGGTTTGGCATTGGGGATTGATGGCGCCGTGCATCGCGGCACTTTGCAGGCAGGAGGCGTCACGCTGGCAGTGGTTGCGACCGGCATCGACAGTGTGTACCCGCGCCGACACGCTGCACTGGCGGAAAGTATCCTCGCCAGTGGTGGTGCCATCGTCAGCGAATTGGCACCGCAGTCGCCGCCGGTGGCGCAGAATTTTCCGCGCCGCAATCGCATTATCAGTGGCTTGAGTTTGGGAACCTTGGTGGTGGAAGCGGGTTTGCAAAGTGGTTCCTTGATCACGGCGCGTTACGCCAGCGAACAGGGACGCGAGGTGTTTGCGCTGCCGGGTTCAGTGCGCTCGGTATTTCATCGCGGCTGTCACGCGCTGATACGCCAAGGTGCAAAACTGGTAGAAAGCACGCAGGACATCATGGATGAATTGGGCGGTTTATTGGCCTTCAAACAGCGCGAATGCGCACAGTTGGAAGCGGTGGTGCGGCAACCCAATCATCTGTCGGCAGAGGCGCGAAAAGTTTTTCGTCTGCTGGATTATGTGCCGGTTTCGCTGGATGTGTTGATGGCGCGTTCCGGTCTGGCGGTGGCAGAGCTTGCCGCCGCCCTGATGGATTTAGAGATGGAAGGATTTGTTGTACAGCAGCACGGCTGTTATGTGCGTGTGTGATGCTGCACAACAGATTTTTAGTGCCGGAAATGGCGCATGCCAGTAAACACCATGGCGATGCCGTGTTCATCAGCGGCGGCGATCACTTCTTCATCGCGCATGGAACCACCGGGCTGAATAACGCAGGCAATGCCCGCCTTGGCGGCATTGTCGATACCATCGCGGAAAGGAAAGAAAGCATCTGATGCCATCACGGCACCGTGTACCGACAACCCTGCGTGTTCTGCTTTGATCGCGGCAATGCGCGCCGAGTTGACGCGGCTCATTTGGCCTGCACCCACACCTATCGTTTGGCGATTTTTTGCATAAACAATCGCGTTGGATTTGACGTATTTGGCGACTTTCCACGCAAAGACCAAATCGTGAATTTCATCTTCGGTGGGTGCGCGCTGTGTGACTACTTTCAGGTCGCTGTTTTTAATGAGGCCTAGGTCTTGATCTTGCACCAGCAAGCCGCCGGTGACGCGTTTGAAATCCCACTGTGCGTGACGGCTATCAATGGAAGGCAAATTGCCGCACACCAGTACGCGTACATTTTGTTTTGCTTGTGTGATGGCGAGAGCAGCAGCAGACACACTGGGCGCTATGATGACTTCAACAAATTGTCGCTCGACAATGGCTTGTGCTGTGTCGGCATCCAGTTCGCGGTTGAAGGCGATAATGCCTCCGAAAGCAGATTCACTGTCGGTGGCATAAGCCAGATCGTAAGCTTTGCGAATACCGCCTGCTTCTTCCGGCACCACTGCTACGCCGCAAGGGTTGGCGTGTTTGACGATGACGCACGCAGGTTTCACAAAAGATTTTACGCATTCCAGTGCAGCGTCGGTGTCGGCGATATTGTTGTAAGACAGTTCTTTGCCTTGCAATTGCGTGGCGGTGGCAACAGACGCTTCTGTTGGTGTTGCCTCGGCATAAAATGCAGCGCGTTGATGCGGATTTTCGCCGTAGCGCAAATCCTGGCGCTTGATAAATTGGGCGTTGAAAGTGCGCGGGAACACATCGCGCGTTTGCGTTGCTGTGCTGTTGGCACTGACAAGGCCGCCCAAATGGTTGGCAATCATGCCGTCGTATTGCGCGGTGTGCTCAAACGCTTTGACGGCCAAATCAAAACGCAGTGCTTGCGGCAAGCCATTGTCTTGTTCTAATGCAGATAGCACGCGCGCATAGTCGTTGTTGTCGACCACGATGCCGACGTGGGCATGGTTTTTTGCTGCCGAGCGCACCATGGTCGGTCCGCCTATATCAATGTTCTCAATGGCGTCTTCCAAGGTGCAGTCCGGTTTGGCCACGGTTTGCGCAAAGGGGTAGAGGTTCACCACGATCAAATCAATGGGTTCGATATTGTGTGCAGCCATGACGGCGTCATCTTGTCCGCGTCGACCGAGAATGCCGCCGTGAATTTTGGGGTGTAGCGTTTTGACGCGGCCATCCATCATTTCGGGAAAGCCGGTGTGCTCGGAGACTTCGGTGACGGCAATATTGTTGTCGCGCAATAGTTTGTAAGTGCCGCCGGTTGATAGCAGCTTCACGCCGCGCGCAGCTAACGTGCGAGAAAAATCCACAATGCCGGTTTTATCTGATACTGAAATCAATGCGCAGCGCAGCGGTGTTACGGTGTTCATAAAAGTTCTCCAGATGACAAATACGAGATAAAAAATAAAAAATAAAAAATAAAAAAGGAGGCTTTATGCCTCCCTGTTGATCTGATTCCTTGTTCCCTAAAGCATGTCGTACTGCTTGAGTTTCTTGCGCAGCGTGCCTCTGTTCAGCCCGAGAATTTCCGCCGCTTGTGATTGGTTGTGCTGCGTGTATTCGAGCACGACTTCCAGCAAGGGTGCTTCTACTTCTGCCAGTACCATGGCATAGACATCCGATACCGGTTGTCCATCCAGATGGTTGAAATAGTTCGTCAAGGTGTTTTTCACGCAGCAGCGCAGCGCTTGCTGATCAGTTTTTGCTGTTGGCACAGCGTGCTCCTCTGCATCGGGCAGAATAGACATAACAGTGCTTTCCATGCTCACTCCGTTTTTCCCGCTACTTGCATAACCCAATTTACAGCGTTGTCGCCGGGGTTGATCACGTCGAAGGCGATGTGTACCGGGCGACCGGGCGGCATAATGGTTTGCCCGCTTAATTCACCCGATAAATATTCCGCCGGTTCAAAACGGCGACTGGCTACGGGCAGCTTCAATAGATCGCTGAAATAGAGTTCCAGTTTGGGAAAGAGCAGTTCTTGATTGGTGACGTTGAGCAAAATGGCATCGACCGACAATACGTTGGCAATCTGTGGATGTTTGCGCACCACCAGATTTTGAATTTTGATGTAGCGCCAGTTTTCTACTGCCGGCAGGGTGCAGCCGAATACATGGCACACGGTTTGAATATAGGGGCGGCTGGTACTGGATTTTGCCAAGCGGTCAAAATTGAAGAATACATATTGCGCTAGTAGCAATACCAACAGTGCTGCGATGGCGGAATTCCAGATCAGCAGTGATTTTAGTGCCACTGCACGGTTTGCGCGGGTGGAATGCAGGTCGACAGGTGGCGGCTCGATATGCGCAATCATATGAGCACGGCCGTCGCCATGGCGCGATTTGCCCAGATCTTGCGCGGCGAAAGGATCGGGGCGATCAAAGCCGAGATCGCGGCGGGCGGCATCGACATCCACGGGATTGGTAAAGTCGGTCAGGGCTTCGCGGATGTGTTCAACCTTGCCTAAATCCACGCCGGCTGGTTTGGCTTCCTGCTCCATTTCATCCAGCATCTGTTTTGCCCAAGCATCGTCGGATACGGGCTCTTCTTTGATGGGATTTAAATCGCTTTCATCGCTGGCCAAGGCGTCGATGTCAATGAAGTCATCCAGCGCGTGTCCAGTGGTGGCGTGCTGTTCAGCTACATCATCAAACACGCTGCTGTAATCGTCATCGGGATCGCCAAAATCAGTCTGCGCAGCAGGCGTTGTTTTCTTGGGAATGATGACGGGCTCCTCGTCATCTTCGAGGCCAAAATCATCGCTGATTTTTTCATCGTCACCGATGTCTTCTAATTTTTTCTGCTCGGGCGAGCTGCTGGTAACGGTTGTTTCTTCGCTGGGCAATTTGCCGATAGCTGCGCGCAAATCAAACGGTTTGGCGGGCAGGCCGTTGTCAGCGGGGATGCTGGTTTTGTTGGAGCTGGCAGACGCGTGGCTGTTATCGATAGCGGCTTGGTCGAACTGAAACTTGCCGGTTGCCGCCAATGGGTTTTCTTTGGTCGAAGACGATGCAGCGCTGGCTGCGGGTGGCTCGGCGTTAACCCAGTGATCACGCGCTTGGAACACCAGCAGGCAGGAGCCGCAGCGCACAGCGCCATTGGCAATTTTCAGGTGTTCTTCGGTCACCCGGAAGGGTGTCCGGCACTGGGGGCAACGGGTCACCATTGTGCTCATGCTATCCTTTTCCCTGCCGCTTTCGGTCTTCGGTCTGTCTGAATGCGCGTAGTGTAGGCAGGTTTGCGGGGGATGTATATTTCCTGACGCACAATGTCGCTGTGACCCGGCTCTCAGATATTTGTCGCGCGTTAATCATTTATTTGATTTACAACATAAAGACGGTATTGGCTGACGGTAAATCCTTGCGGCACAATGCGTCGGCAGTCCACATCAATCGGAGACCTTTATGAGCACTGTTGCCTACGATCCCTATTCCCATGAAGCCATGAAGGATCCCTATCCCTTGTACGCCCAGTTGCGCAAGGAAGGTAAGCCGCACTTCATGCCCAAATACAACGGCTGGGCGTTGGCGCGCTTCCAGGATATTTATGACGCCAGTTCCAAAGTAGACGACAACTGCACATTCACCAAGGGTCAAACACCGGGCCAGGTACTGTTGGGTGAGCCTGTTCCCGCCACTTTTATGACTATGGATGCGCCTGAGCAT